>NZ_JABUCO010000010.1:0-159739 GCF_019835205.1 Rhodococcus sp. BP-261
TCGACACAGGGGTGCAGGTCTACTTCTGTGACCCGCACTCCCCGTGGCAACGTGGCACCAACGAGAACACCAACGGACTGCTTCGTCAGTACTTTCCCAAAGGCACCGATCTGTCCGTTCACTCCCCAGAACGGCTCGCCGAGGTCGAGGACCTACTCAACAACCGTCCCCGTAGGACCCTCGGATGGGATACTCCTCTGAAGGCATACGACAAGACGCTCGTTGCGATGACCGCTTGAGACCGCCGTACAGCCCGCTGTACATTGCCACTCACATGAAGTTTTCCGCGAACTTCCGCATCGACTCCTGCTTCGCCTCGAGCGGCCCGTCGAACCCGATGCCGTCGAAGACCCAGGGCACGGTGATGATGTCGGTGACGCCTGCTTCCTCCAGCTCGGCGTATCCGTCCTTTCCGAAGCGATCGATGCACACGGTCTGGATCTCGAACGGCTCGTCGGCTTTTCCGTACTCGGCGCGCAACTCGCGCAGCCGTGCGATGACGCCCACCAGGTCGTCGAACGTGATCATCGCGGACGTCCAGCCGTCGCCGACTCGCGCCGCTCGCCGCAACGCGACGTCGGTGTGGCCGCCGACGTAGAAGGGCACGGGCTTCGCCGGCGCGGGACTCATCTGCAGTTTGTCGAAATCGTAGAACTCGCCGTGATGCTCGACCATTCCGCCGCCGAGAATCAGCTTGATGACGTCGATCATCTCGTCGACTCGTTTGCCGCGTTTCGCGTACGGCACCCCGCACCATTCGAATTCCTCGGGTGCCCAGCCGATTCCGACGCCGAATCCGAATCGATCACCGGTCATCGCGGCCACCGAGCCGACCTGGCGAGCCAGCAGTACGGGGTTGCGGGAGCCGAGCTTGAGCACCTGCGTGTAGAACTCGATGCGCGTCGTCACCGCACCCATCGCGGCTGCTGCGATGAGTGGGTCGACCCACGGGGTGTCGGCCGTCCACATGCGTGACCCGTCCGGGGTGTACGGATAGTCCGCCGACTGAGTTTCCATGTAGAACAACGAATCCGGTAGCGCGATCGACGTGAACCCGCACTCCTCCGCCGTTCGCGCCAGCGTCGTCAACTCGTTCAACGGCGTCATGGCGATTCCGACGGTGTACTTCACGGTTGCTCACTCCCTACGACCCACATCGAAAAGTATTGTGAACCACCGCCGTACGCGTGGCCGAGTGCTGTCCGGGCGCCGTCGACCTGATGATCGCCTGCCCGGTGCATCACCTGCATCGCGGCCTCGGCGAACCGAATCAGGCCCGACGCACCGATCGGATTCGACGACAGCACACCACCGGAGCAATTGACCGGCAAGGTTCCGCCGAGTGCCGTGTCTCCCGCTTCGGTGAGCTTCCAGCCTTCGCCCTCCGGCATGAACCCGAGGTTCTCGAGCCACATCGGCTCGAACCACGAGAACGGCACATAGATCTCGGCGACGTCGATCTCGGTCAGCGGATCGGTGATACCCGCAGCCTTCCACAGTGCAGCGGCGGCATCCTTGCCTGCCTGCGGACTGACCTGGTCACGGCCCGAGAACGTCGTCGGCTCGGTGCGCATCGCCGTCGCGTGAATCCACGCGACCCGCTTCCCGTCGGCGACGCGAGCACGTGCCGATTCCTCGTCGCCGATGACGATGGCGCACGCCCCGTCGGACGACGGGCAGGTCTCGTCGTAGCGAATCGGATCCCAGAGCATCTGCGACGCCTGTACCGACTCGAGCGTGATGTTCGGTTGCCGCAGATGCGCGTACGGATTCTTCGCACCGTTCAGTCGGTCCTTCACCGCGACCATTGCGCCGATGTGGTCCGGCGCATGCGAGCGCCTGATGTACGACCGCACGTGCGGCGCGAAGTACCCACCCGCGCCCGCACCGACCGGCATGTTGAACGGAATCGGAATCGACAACGCCCACATGGCATTGCTCTCCGACTGCTTCTCCCACGCCACGGCCAGGACGCGTCGGTGCACACCCGACTGCACGAGCGACGACGCCACCACCCCGGTCGAGCCGCCGACGGAACCGGCGGTGTGCACGCGGAGCAGCGGCTTTCCGGTGGCGCCGATGGCGTCGGCCATGAACAACTCGGGCATCATGACGCCCTCGAACAGATCGGGTGCCTTCCCGACGACGACGGCATCGATGTCGTCCCAGGTCACCTCGGCGTCGGTCATCGCGCGGTCGATCGCTTCGCGCAGCAGTCCGGACATGGACACGTCGTGTCTCTTGGCGACGTAGTGCGTCTGGCCGGTCCCGAGGACGGCCGCGGGGTGCTTGCTCATCTATCTCCCCTCCATCACGGCGACCAGATTCTGTTGCAGCAGAGGACCACTCGTTGCATGCGCGAGGACGCGGTCGTCGTGCCCGTCGAAGATGCGTGTCGCGGCGTGTCCGATGCGTTCGAGCCCGGCCGAGAACATCGCGTTCCCGACGAGGGTTCCGCCGGACGGATTCACAGCGGTTCGGTCCGAAAGCCACTCGGTGAGAATGATTTCCTGATGTGTGAACGGCGCGTGGAGTTCGGCGGACACGATGCTCGCCAGATCGCCTCCCGACGCCTTCAGCGCCGCGTTGTGTGCCGACGGGGCCGTCGTCAGATCTCGGGCACCGATCTCGGGGGAGTCGACGAGATGCTCGATTCCCGTTATCCAAGCTGGGTTTTCGCGGAGCGAGCGCGCACGGTCGCCCGCCGCAAGAACGATCGCCGAAGCGCCGTCGGTCACCGGTGCGCAGTCGTGCGCGCGGAGGGGGTCCGCGATGTAGTCCGAGGCGAGTAGCGTTTCCACATCCAACGGCGCAGTCAGCTGCGCCAGCGGGTGCGCGTTCGCTCGGTTGCGCACCGCGACTTCGGCCATCGCGCGTTCGTCCCACTTGCCGGCGTCGATACCCATTCGGGCTTGAATTCCGGCCAACGACAGCGCATCCGGCCAGAGCGGGCCCACCAGGTAGGGGTCGAGTTGCATCGCGAGGATCTTCGGCAGGGTTCCTGCCGACGACTTGCCGAAGCCGTACACCAGTGCTGTTTCGACCTCACCCGTCATCAACTTGACCCACGCCTCGTAGAACGCCCATGCCGCATCCATCTCGACGTGTGACTCGTTGATCGGCGGGACCGCGCCGATGGCGTCGATCGCCGAGATGAACGAGAAGGCGCGTCCGGCGAGATAGTCGGACGAGCCGGAACACCAGAAACCGATGTCGGACTTGTCGATTCCCAGTTCGTCGTACAGCTGCCGGAAGCACGGCACCAGCATCTCGACGCCGTTGGTGGTGCCCGCCGTTTCGGCGACGTTCGGCGCCTGCGCGAACCCCACCACTGCGATATCGGTCATGGCCGCCCCTTACAGGTGGTGTCGGTAGGTGTCGTAGTCCGCGTCGGGTTCACCCGTCGGGCGGAAGTATTCGATGTTCTCGAGTGTGTAATCCCAGTCCTGCTGCGGCTTCCACTTCGCTTCGACGCGCATCCCCATTCGGACATCGGCCGGGTCGCATTCGAGGATCAGATGCAGAAACGCGATGTCGGCGCCGTCGAGCAGCACGTAGGCCGCGATGTAAGGGGGCTTGATCCGCTGGCCGAGGAACGGCACGTTGACGATGCAGAAGGTCGTCACGATGCCACGATCGGGCAGTTCCACCTGCTCCGCCGTCGGCCGCCCGTCGGTGGGATCGGCCCCGCGAGGAGGTACGTACACCTTGCCGGCAGAGTCCGTCCGTCCGCCGAGAATGCGTCCCTCTTTCAGTCCACGGAGGTAGTAACTCTCCTCGGCCGACGCGGAATGCGTGTACTCCAGGCGGACTGGGGTGGTGATCATCTCGACGGGGTCACCGGCGGACTGCGGGTCCTCGGCACCCTCACCCGGCCCAATGGGTCGTTCCGCAGGCTCCACTCCCGGCCCAATGGGTCGTTCCGCAGGCTCCACTCCCGGCCCAATGGGTCGTTCCGCAGGCTCCACTCCCGGCTGGAAGCAGATGACGTCGTGAATATCGCCGACTCGCTCCTCGGCCCACCGCGCATGTACGCGCATGCCGGTCGACATACGGTCCGGGCTTCCCGCGTCGACGGCGTGCAGCAGCGCCGTGTCGGCGCCGTCGAGTCGAACGAGCGCGAACGCGAAGGGACGGTCGAGAGGTTGCCCGTCATAGGGCGTCGGCACCCAGGACCACGACACGACGGTGCCCGTCGATGCGACGTCCACGAAATCGGTGACGGGTTCCATTGTCGCCGAGTCGAATTCGGGTGGCGGTACGTGAACGCGGCCGTCGCTCGTGCGTCCGCCACGAATCTGTTTGCGACGCAACCCCGTCAGGAACGCTCCGATGGTCGGCCCGACCGAGCGTGTGTAATCGAAAGCATTGTTCAGCGGCGCGCTGAGTGGTGCATTCACCGAAGTCACATTTTTCAGTAGAACAGGTTCTTATTATGGAGGCAAGACCGGTCGACGGAGGGCACTGGAAATGAAGCTCGGATTGCAGCTCGGCTACTGGGGTGCACAGCCCCCGACGGGAACGGCGGACCTCGTCGACGCGGCGGAGGAGGCGGGTTTCGACGCCGTCTTCGCCGCCGAATCGTGGGGGTCCGACGCATTCACGCCGCTGGCCTGGTGGGGTTCGCGCACGTCGCGCGTCGCTCTCGGCACGTCGGTGGCGCAGCTGTCCGCACGTACGCCGACCAGCTGCGCGATGCACGCGCTGACCCTCGACCACCTCAGCGGTGGGAGGGCCGTCCTCGGCCTCGGTGTGTCCGGACCGCAGGTCGTCGAGGGGTGGTACGGCCAGCCGTTTCCGAAACCGTTGGCACGCACGCGCGAGTACGTCGACATCGTGCGGCAGGTCCTGGCTCGAGAGCGTCCCGTCACCAGCGACGGACCGCACTACCCGCTGCCGGCCGACGGCACCGGCCTGGGCAAGCCGCTGAAATCCATCACGCACCCGCTCCGCGCCGACCTGCCGATCTGGCTCGGCGCCGAGGGTCCGAAGAACGTGGCGTTGGCCGCCGAGATCGCCGACGGTTGGCTGGCGATCTACTACTCGCCGAGGCTCGCGCCGATGTACGACGAGTGGCTCGACGACGGATTCGCGCGTCCCGGCGCGCGTCGGACACGGGAGAATTTCGAGGTCGCCGCGACCTGTCAGGTGGTGCTCACCGACGATCGGCCCGCGGCGATCGCGCAGCTCAAGCCGACCGTCGCGCTGTACGTCGGCGGAATGGGCGCACCGGAACTGAACTTCCACGCGCAGGTGTACCGGCGCATGGGCTACGACGAGGAGGTCGCCGAGATCGGCAGGCTGTTCCAGTCCGGACGCAAGGACGAGGCGGCCGCCGTCGTGCCGGACGAGATGGTTGCCGAAACGATGATCATCGGCAACGCCGACCACGTGCGCGGCGAGGTGAAGCGCTGGGAGGACGCCGGCGTGACGATGCTGCTCGTGACTGCGCCCACCGCGTCGCGAGTGCGGGAGCTCGGGGCCTTGCTGAAGAGGTAGAACACGTTCTAGATTGTGTGGCATGACGGTCGAAGAGAAGGCTGGAATGCGCACGGGTGGGTTGTGGAACATCGCCGCCGAGGAACCGGAACGCATCGCGCTCGTCGATCCCGAGGGGCGACCGCACACCTACGGCGAGTTGGTGTCCGACGCGAACCGCTACGGTCGCGGCTTGCAGGACATGGGGCTCCGGCCGGGCGACAGCGTCGTGATGATGCTCCACAACAGCGCAGATCTCGTCGCGTTCTACTTCGCCGCGTTCCAGACCGGTCTCTACATCGTGGCCGTCAACTGGCACCTGACCGGCTCCGAAGTGGCGTACATACTGCAGGACAGTGACGCGAAAGCCTTTGTCGCGTCGGCACGATTCGCCGACGCGGCACGCCGGGCCGCCGACGAATCCGGTGTGCCTGCGCGATTCTCGGTCGGCGACATCGACGGGTTCATGCCGCTGCGCGATCTCGGTGCTTCCGACGCGCGACCCGACATCCGCACTGCGGGTGGGCCGATGCTGTACACGTCGGGAACGACGGGAAAACCGAAAGGCGTGCGACGCCCGCTCACCGGTGCCGACCCGGATCAGGTGCCGCTCGCGTCGAGTGGGTTCTTCGCGATCTTCGGGATACGACCGTTCGACGACCACGTGCACATCTGCGGCTCGCCGCTCTATCACACGGCCGTGCTGAACTTCGTCGCGATCTCGATTCAACTGGGCCACACGGTGATTCTGATGGACCGATGGGATCCCGAGGAGATGCTCGCGCTCATCGAACGGCATCGCGTGACGCACGGCCACATGGTCCCGACGCAGTTCCACCGGTTGCTCGCCCTGCCCGACGCGACCCGCGAGAAGTACGACGTGTCGTCGCTGCGCGTCATGATCCACGGTGCCGCGCCGTGTCCGCTGGACGTGAAACGAAAGATGCTGCAGTGGTGGGGTCCTGTCGTCACCGAGTACTACGCTGCGACCGAAGGTGGGGGAACGGTCATCTCGGGTGACGAGTGGCTGCGCAAGCCCGGATCGGTCGGACTGCCGTGGCCCAATTCGGTCGTCAAGGTGCTGGGCGACGACGGAAACGAGCTCGCCGCAGGCGAACCCGGCCAGGTGTACATGCGTATGGGCGGTTCGAGCTTCGAATACCACCACGACAAGAAGAAGACCGAGGCGTCACGCGTCGGAGATCTGTTCACACTCGGCGACATCGGTTATCTCGACGAGGACGGCTACCTGTTTCTGTGCGACCGCAAGTCCGACATGATCATCTCCGGCGGGGTCAACATCTATCCCGCCGAGATCGAAGGGGAGCTGATCACGCACCCCAGTGTGGCCGATATCGCGGTGTTCGGTGTGCCGCACGAAGATTGGGGTGAGGAGGTCAAGGCGGTCGTACAACCGGAAGTAGGCGTCGAACCGGACGATCGCCTGACCGCGGACATTCTCGACTTCGCTCGCGAGCGGCTGGCGAAGTACAAGCTCCCGAAGTCCATCGACTACACCGACGAATTGCCGCGCGACCCGAACGGAAAGCTGTACAAGCGCAGACTCCGCGACCCGTATTGGTAGGCGCCTGCGGCGCACGTGCGCGAAAATGCATAGCCCGCTATGTATTTTCGTACACGTGCAGCGGAGCTGCCTACAGGGGATCGTGCTGCACGTGCTCCATCGGCGTACCGACCTTGCGCAGTGCGTACAGCGTCGTGCGCACCATCGACGGTGAACCGCAGACCTGGATTCGACGGTCCGCCCACGATCCGAACTGCGTGACGACCTTGCCGATCGGTCCGTGCAGCCGGTGGTGCATGCCTACAGGCAATTCCGGGGTCGGCGACGCGTGCCACCACGGGTCCTCGTTCTCCTCGGTGACGGGTACGACCGTGAGCCATGGGTTCGACAGCGACAGTTGCCACATGGTCTGCGCGTCGTACAGGTCGCGCGGGTAGATCCCGCTCATGAAGAGGTGCACGCGGGGATTGCGACTCATGCGAGCCATGTCCATGATCTGCGCGCGCAGCGGCGCCAGGCCCGTTCCGCCCGCGATCATCAACACGTCCTCGGGGATCGACCGGTCGACGTGCAGTCCACCGAGCGGCGGGCTCACCGCCCACCGATCTCCGACGACGGTCTCGCCCACGATCGCGGGACTGACCCAGCCGCCGGAGACGCGTCGGACATGGAATTCGATCTCGCCCTGCGGGTTGCTCGGAATGGCGGGGGACAGGTAGCGCCACAGCTTGGGGCGCTGCGGAATCTGGACGCTGACGTACTGGCCCGGGAAATAGGGGATGCTCTCGTCCAGCTGCAGCCGCACGACGGCCAGGTCGTCGAGCAGCCGCTGGTGATCGACAACCGTCGCTCCCCAGTACGGCGGCATCTCGTCCGAATCCGCTGCGACGGCCATGCTGCCGCTGACCAGGTCGAGTGTGGACGTCCATGCGGCTTCGATCTCGTCGGTCCATACCTCGTTGCCGACGAAGGTCCGGAACGCCGAGGTCAACGCCGAGCTGCCGGCACGCAAGTGCGACCCGTCGACACCGTGTTTGCGGTGGTCGCGCCCCAGTTGTTCGAGGAACGGGACGACGCGCTCGTCGCGGTCGAGGTTGTCGAACACCCACGCGAGCGCCTTGACGAACCGTTCGCGCTGCTGATCCATGGCAGCCGGGAAGAACGCTCGGAACTCCGGATGTTCCGCGAAGAGGTGCGCGTAGAAGGATCGGGCGAGTCGCTCGGGGCCGTCGTCCGCTGCAAGAACCGCCTTGAAACCGGCACGAACCAGGGAGAGTGTTCGCGCATCGAGCACCGAATCGACCTCCGTCCCAGGTAGACGGTTCCGAAGTAGACCGGTCGAGGGTATCCCGTTTGGCGAACGGTGGCCACATGCCTGGGCCGGCCGGGTTCGCGCAAATTTTCAGAGTTGAGCGGAACAGACTCAACTTCGCTATCGTTGTACTCACCGACATCAGTTGTTCTCAGAAGAAAGCAGGTGACCGGTGGACAGTTTCACCCCCACCACGAAGACCCAGGCTGCGCTCAGCGCGGCTCTGCAGGCCGCATCCGCGGCAGGTAACCCGGACATCCGTCCGGCACATTTGTTGGTGGCGTTGCTGGATCAGACAGACGGCATCGCCTCGCCATTGCTGAAGGCTGTCGGCGTCGACCCGGTGACGGTACGGGGAGAAGCTCAGACGATGGTCGAGCGTCTGCCGTCGGCAACCGGTTCGACGACCACACCGCAGCTCGGACGCGAAGCACTTGCCGCCATCACGACGGCACAGAACCTCGCGACGGAACTCGACGACGAGTTCGTCTCCACCGAGCACCTCATGGTCGGCCTCGCCACCGGCGATTCGGACGTCGCGAAGATGCTCACCGGACACGGGGCAGGCCCGAGCGAGCTGCGCGACGCGTTCCAGACGGTCCGCGGCAGCGCCCGCGTCACCAGCGCGGACCCGGAGAGCACGTACCAGGCGCTGGAGAAATACAGCACCGATCTCACCGCCCGCGCGCGGGAAGGCAAGCTCGATCCCGTCATCGGGCGTGACACCGAGATTCGACGCGTCGTGCAGGTTCTGTCGCGCCGGACCAAGAACAACCCGGTTCTCATCGGTGAGCCCGGCGTCGGCAAGACGGCCATCGTCGAAGGGCTCGCGCAGCGCATCATCGACGGCGACGTGCCGGAGAGCCTGCGTGGCAAGTCCGTCATCTCCCTCGACCTCGGATCGATGGTCGCCGGCGCGAAGTACCGCGGTGAATTCGAGGAACGGCTCAAGGCCGTTCTCGACGACATCAAGAACTCGGCCGGCCAGGTCATCACGTTCATCGACGAGCTGCACACCATCGTCGGTGCAGGCGCCACCGGTGAGTCCGCGATGGACGCGGGCAACATGATCAAGCCGATGCTCGCCCGCGGTGAGCTGCGGCTCGTCGGCGCGACCACGCTGGAGGAGTACCGCAAGTACATCGAGAAGGATGCTGCGCTGGAACGTCGCTTCCAGCAGGTCTACGTCGGAGAGCCGACGGTCGAGGACACCGTCGGCATCCTGCGTGGCCTCAAGGAGCGCTACGAGGTGCACCACGGTGTCCGCATCACCGACTCGGCGCTGGTGGCCGCCGCCACGTTGAGCGATCGGTACATCACCGCGCGCTTCCTGCCGGACAAGGCAATCGACCTGGTCGACGAGGCCGCGTCGCGGTTGCGCATGGAGATCGACTCCCGTCCTGTCGAGATCGACGAGGTCGAGCGCGCCGTGCGTCGCCTCGAGATCGAGGAGATGGCACTCGAGAAGGAGACCGACGACGCGTCGAAAGCCCGTCTCGAGAAGTTGCGCGCCGAACTGGCCGACGACCGGGAGAAGCTCAGCGAGCTGAGTGCACGGTGGCAGAACGAGAAGAACGCCATCGACTCGGTCCGGGTGCTGAAGGAGGAGCTCGAGAACCTGCGCGGCGAGTCCGAACGAGCGGAACGCGACGGCGATCTGGGCAAGGCCGCCGAGCTGCGCTACGGCCGTATCCCTGCTCTCGAGAAGCAGCTCGAACAGCAGACCGAGGCCAGTCCCGCGCAGGACGACGTCATGTTGAAGGAAGAGGTCGGGCCTGACGATGTCGCCGACGTCGTCGCAGCATGGACCGGCATTCCTGCAGGCCGCATGCTGGAAGGCGAGACAGCGAAGCTTCTGCGCATGGAAGACGAGCTGGGCAAGCGTGTCGTCGGGCAGAAGGACGCCGTTCAAGCAGTGTCCGACGCCGTCCGCCGTGCTCGCGCAGGCGTCGCCGATCCGAATCGTCCGACGGGGTCGTTCCTGTTCCTCGGCCCGACCGGTGTCGGTAAGACCGAGCTCGCGAAGGCCCTCGCGGACTTCCTGTTCGACGACGAACGGGCGATGGTCCGTATCGACATGAGCGAGTACAGCGAGAAGCACGCGGTCGCGCGGCTCGTCGGGGCACCTCCCGGCTACGTCGGGTACGAGGCGGGTGGCCAGCTCACCGAGGCCGTCCGACGACGTCCGTACAGTGTGATCCTGTTCGACGAGGTCGAGAAGGCGCACCCGGACGTGTTCGACATCCTGCTCGCCGTCCTCGACGAGGGCAGGTTGACCGACGGTCAGGGCCGCACGGTCGACTTCCGCAACACCATCTTGATCCTGACGTCGAACCTCGGTGCGGGCGGCACGAAGGACCAGGTCATGGATGCGGTACGGCGCGCCTTCAAGCCCGAGTTCGTCAACCGGCTCGACGACGTCGTCGTGTTCGACGCCTTGTCCGAGGACCAGTTGGAGTCGATCGTCGACATCCAGCTCGGCCAGTTGGCGACGCGGCTCGCTGCGCGCAGGTTGACGTTGGACGTCTCGTCCGCAGCGAAGATGTGGCTCGCGGTGCGTGGGTACGACCCGCTGTACGGCGCTCGCCCGCTGCGCAGGCTGATTCAGCAGGCGATCGGCGACCAGCTCGCCAAGTTGCTGCTGGCAGGCACGGTCCGCGACGGCGACGTCGTTCCTGTCGCCGTGTCGCCCGACGGAGACGGGCTGGTACTGGGCTGATTCGCGGCTCGCCGAGATCGACATGCGTGCGTGACGTCGATCTCGGCGGATCGAGGATGCGGGCAACGTACCCTCGGGTAATGACGAATTCGGACGATCCGCGGGAGCGGTCGTGGGAGGACGGGACGGCGAATCCGCCACCGGACCCCTACGACCGCGATCAGCCCACCCAGTCGTGGCAGCAGTACCCGGATCAGCCGACCCAGCAGTACCAGAACTACCCACCGCAGCAGTACCAGGGCTACCAGCAGTATCCAGATTCGCAGCCGTACCCGGATCAGCCGACGCAGCAGTACGGCTATCCGCAGTATGCCGAGCAGCAGCCGAATCCGACGCAGGCGCTGCCGCCCTACGATCCGAACCAGCAGTACGGGCCCGGCCACCAGTACACCCAGTCGTACGGACCGCCCCAGAACTTCCAGCAGCCGCAGCCGCAATTCCAGCAGCCGCAGTACCAGCCGCAGCAGACCGGTGAACCGCCGACGGGTGGGAATTCGTCGCGAAAGGTGCTGTTCGCGCTGGTGGGACTGGCCGCGTTGGTCGTCGTCGTGCTGGCGGGTGTCTTCTTCGTGACCAATCAGCCGTCGAGTTCGAACACCGCATCCGCACCGACGACCGTGCGCCCGCTGCCGACGACGCTCGCGCCTCTCCCGACTCCCAGCCTGCAGCCCTCGGCGCCGCCGTCCACCCCCGGTGGTCTGGTGCCCGGTGGTATCCCCGAGATCCTCGGTAGCTCGGGCGCTGCGATCGGTACCGTCACGGCGATCGACGGGTCGAACTTGACCTTGCAGGGGATCGACGGTGCCCCGGTGACGGTGTTGACGACGCCCGCGACCCAGGTGTTGTCGCTGTCCGGATTCGACCTGTCGGCTCTGAAGGTCGGGTCGCGTGTCGTCGTCAACGGCAGTCCGGCCGCCGACGGTGCCATCACGGCCGACATCATCGTCGAAACGCCGTAAGTCGGCAGATGGGCGACATCGTGGAAGCGTTAGGCTGACGGGCGATGACGGCTATGTGGTTCGGACTTGCAGCGATCGCACTCGTGGGTGCTGTCGCACTTCTCTACATCGACAGGTCGCGCCGCGACCAGCTCGGACGCGTTCGCCAGATGTGGGCGAAGGCGCAGGGTTACACCTACGAGGCCGACAGCGACGACCTCGTGCGGCGCTTCCGTCGAGCCGCACTCGCCAAGCCGGAACACGACGTTGCGCTCGACGTCGTTCGGGGTGTGCGCCGCGGTGAGAACTTCGTTCTGTTCGACGTCGAGGAAGAGACGACCATCGTCGCGGTTCAGCGGCCCGTGGGGTCCGACGTCGACATCGATCTACGACTGAAGTCGACGCCGCCGCCGAAGGACCAGGACCTCGAACTGCTCGGCTCGATCGGGCCGCGCGTCGTGTTCGCCACCGACGTGGAGATCGCGCGACGCGTCTGCGATCAGCGGATGGCGGCCTTCACGGAATCGGTGCCGCCGCACCTGAACCTGCTGTGGAGCGAGAACGACTGGACCCTCGGATCGATGCCGCTCGGCAGCAGCGGCCGTGAGTGGGATGCCGCGATCGACTCCGTCGCACGCCTGTCCGGCATGCTGCACGTTCTACCACCGGTGTCCCGCCGAGCAAGCCCCACGCCACGTGCGGCGCAGCAGCGCCCGGCGCCGACACCTCAGCAGCGTCCGACGCCGACACCTCAGCAGCGACCGGCACCGGCACCGCAGCAGCGTCCGGCACCTGCTCCCCGCGTGCAGGAGCCCAGGCGCCCGGAACCGTCGGGGGCGCGGCCGACGCCGATCAATCGTGCGGCCGGCCGTCGTGCGGCGGACTCGTCCGAAGGTCGTCCCACGGACTCCTGAGAACGCTATAACCTTCTCGCATGACCGCTGATCCGATCGAACCGGAGATCTCTCGGAAGCTTCGCCCTGTTGCGCTCGTCACCGGCCCGACGTCGGGTCTCGGGGCCGGGTACGCCCGGCACCTCGCCGCCCGCGGCTACGACCTGGTGCTCGTGGCGCGGAACGAACTGAAGTTGCGTTCGCTCGCCGACGAGCTGCGCCTCGGATTCGGCACCGACTCGGAAATCCTCGCGGCGGATCTCGCGTCTCAGCAGGGTCGGGATCAGGTGATCGAACGGCTCGAACGCGGCGTCGAATTCCTCGTCAACAACGCAGGTTTCGGTACGTCGGGCGAGTTCTGGACCGCGTCGCCCGAGTTGTTGCAGGCGCAGCTCGACGTCAACGTCACCGCGGTCATGCAGCTGACGCGCGCCGCACTTCCGTCGATGGTCGCGGGGGCGAAGGGAACCGTCGTCAACGTCGCGAGTGTGGCAGGTCTGCTGTCCGGGCGTGGATCGACCTACTCGGCGTCGAAGGCGTACGTCATCTCGTTCTCCGAGGGGTTGTCCGGTGGTCTCGCGGGAACCGGTGTGCAGGTGCAGGCGCTGTGCCCGGGATTCATCAAGACCGAATTCCATCAGCGGGCAGGCATCGAGATGTCGACCATTCCGAAGTTCATGTGGCTGAACGTCGATCAGGTCGTGCAGACGTCGATGAACGACCTCGACAAGGGCAAGGTCATCAGCGTGCCGGGTGCCCAGTACAAGGTGCTGACCGCGATCGGCACGAAGGTGCCGAAGAGCGTCGTGCGCAAGCTGACCAACGTCGTCGGACGCGGTCGCGGGCGAACATAGCCAAACGGTTCTGGCGTGCCTGCGGGCGTGTCGCGGAGAACCCCGTTAAATTCGTACCTCGTGACTGTTTTCGTGATCGTGGCGATTGTCGTAGTCCTGGTTCTTGCCTACACGGTGAGCGTCGAGCGACGGATCCGGCGCTTCCGCTCGCACACCGCGGCAAGTCGACAACTGGTCACGGTCGAACTCGACCGCAGGTACACGCAGCTGGAACCGCTCATCGCGGCGATCGAGTCGTCGGGCATGGATCAGGACGCCGTCCGCCAACTCGTCGGGGCGCGGTCGTGGTCGAAGGCAGTGCGTGAGCGTGGGCTCGGACTGACGTCGCAGGCCGCCGCCGAGAACGCGTTGTCCGCGGCGGTGCACACCGTGCTCGCCGAGTCGGATCGGCATCCGAAACTCAAGTCCAACTGGGCGTTCCAGGGGCCGGCCGGTGATCTGGAGACCACCGAGAAGCGCATCGCGGGCGCGGTCCGTGTCTACAACGACAACGCGTACCGGCTCTCGCTGCTGCGGACGTCGTTCCCGTCGAAGTTCGTCGCGAAGGCGCTGAAGGTCGACGCGCCGGAGCCGTTCGTCGAGCACGTCGATCTCGCCGGCGACGACCAGCCTACGAGCGTCGCAGCCTAGGTCGGTAGATTCATCGGGCAGGAATTCGATCGAAGGGATCTCTCATGTCCGACAGTGCCGACCGCGCCGAACTGGCCGAGCTCGTTCGTGAACTCGCCGTCGTACACGGCAAGGTGACGTTGTCGTCGGGCAAGGAAGCCGATTACTACGTCGACCTTCGTCGTGCGACGCTGCACCACCGCGCGAGCGAGCTGATCGGATCGCTGATGCGTGAGTTGGTTGCCGACTGGGACTTCGACGCCGTCGGCGGGTTGACGATGGGAGCCGACCCGGTCGCGCTGTCGATCATGCATGCGCAGGGCCGTCCCATCGACGCGTTCGTCGTTCGCAAGGCCGCGAAGGCGCACGGGATGCAGCGACAGATCGAGGGGCCGGACGTCGTCGGAAAGCGTGTTCTGGTCGTCGAGGACACCACGACCACGGGTAACTCGCCGCTGACCGCCGTCAAGGCGCTGCGTGACGTCGGGGCAATCGTCGTCGGAGTCGCGACCGTCGTCGACCGTGCAACCGGGGCCGACGACGTCATCGCCGCCGAGGGGCTCGAATACCGCTCGCTTCTCGGGCTGGGGGACCTGGGCTTGTAGCGCCTCCGCTAGGGAACCAGCTGCGCAACGACGAAGAAGTTGTCGTTCGTCGGCTCCCCGTCGCGGACATCGCAATTGGCCAGAATCAAGCGGCCGGGTACCTGAGCGCGAAGTTCGTTCTCGCTCAACAGGGAACCTTTGGGCAGCGGCCCCGTCGTCTCGACCCGGTAGTTCAGAACACCGGCGGCTGTACTCATCACGACGAGGTCGCCGGGTGCGGTTACGCTCAGCGATCGGAACGGCGCATCCCGCGTCGAATAGTTGTGTCCGACAACGACGACCGTCTGCTGGGTGTCGGTTCCGGGTAGACCGCTCTCGGCCCACCACGCCGGACGTTCGTCCGGTGGGTTCAGCACCTGTGAGGCGTCACGATAGACGCCGTCGGGATTGACCGTGCTGCTCATGAAAGTCCGGCCGTCGGCTGACCGCAACTCGATCCAATTCGGTTGACCTGCACCGACCGCCGCCGATGGAGCCGCAGAGATCTGCGACTCCACCGCCGAACGATCGGGTGCTGCCGGACCCGGTTCCTGTGCCGTGCAACCGAACAGGGCGAGTGCGACGGATGCTGCAACTGCGGATCTACGCAGATGCATCGGTCGAATTGCGTCGCCGTAGGTAGACTGCGCCACCCACGGCCGCGACGGCGACGACACCTACGCCGGCCAGGATCACAGGCGTCGCGGACGAGCTGTCCGAGCCCTCCGAGGCCGTCGAACCGGAATCGCCCAGCGCGAGCGAGACGGCGGGCAGCTCGCCGGCGACCACGGTGACGCCGTTGTCGTCGGTGGTGAAGTAGTCCGCCACCGTGAACGAACCGTCGTCGTTCGACACGCCGATCAGCTCCACACCGGTCTCGTCCACGACGACCGTCGTGTCGTCGATCTGGGTGACCGGCACGTCTTCCTTCACGGTGTCACCGAGATTGATCGTCCAGCTGAACTTCGGTCCGCTCGCTGCGAGTTCGGCGGCCTTCGCTTTCAGATCCGCTTCGGCTTTCGTCGCGGCATCCGATGCTGCCTTGGCGTCGGCGGCAGCCGTCTGTGCAGCCTTCAGATCGGCGGTCTTCGCGTCGGCGTCGGCCTGAGCTGCCGTGAGCGCTGCGTCGGCGTCAGCGGCTGCGGATTCTGCCGTCGCCAACGCGGCGTCGGCGTCGTCGAGAGCTTTCTGCGCGTCGGCGGCTGCTGTTTCCAGGGCTGAGATATCGGCGTCCGACGGCCCGGCCGCCAGATCGGCCTCTGCCTTGGCGGCTGCAGCGGCTGCCGCGTCGGCCTTCGCCTGCGCTTCGGTCGCTGTCGCCCGTGCATCGGTTGCCGCTTGGTTCGCCGCGGCCACGGCCTCGTTCGACGCCGTCGCTGCGGCTTCGAGTTCCCCGGCTGTTGCCTCCGCAGCAGCCGACGCTTCCAGTGCTGTTCGAGCCGCCGTTGCTGCCGACAGCGATTCGGCGGCCCGTGCCGCAGCCGCACGCACTGCCGCGCTGACCTTGGTGATGTTCAGGGTCTTGAACGCGTCCTGCACGGCGACGAGTGAATCCTGCAGTGCCTGAGCCGACGCCTCGGCGTCCGCTGAGGCAGTCGCTGCCAGTGCTGCTTTGGCGTCGGCATCAGCGCGGGCCGTGGCAGCGGCTTCGACCGCTCCCGGATCGCCCGCGCCGGCGGCTGCTGCCTCGAGGCGTTCTGCCTCGGCGACAGCAGCTGCCGCCTCGGCCTCGGCGTCGGTCTTGGCCTGCGCAGCAGTATCGGCCGCGGTCTGCAAAGCCGCGGCGTCGGCCTTCGCCTGGTTCACCGCTGCCGTGGCGGCCATCATGTCCACTTCTGCAGCTGCTGCCGCGGCTTCTGCCTGCGTGGCCTTCGCCGCAGCGTCTGCGGCGGCGACTTCCGCCTTGGTCAGGGCGGTGCTCGCCGCGGCATCGGCCGCCACGGCCGCGTCCAGTCGGGCCTGCGCTGCCGTGGATGCCTCGGCGGCAGCTCTGCTCTTCGCTTCGGCGTCCGCCAGCGCCTTCCGCTCGGCGTCGGACAGTTGCGGAACGATGCTGACGTCCACCGTCGCCGTCCCGTCGGCGTTGAACACGACACCACCGGTGACCTGAGGAAGTGGACGGGTCGTGGACGGCGCATCGGGCGGTGCCGGTACCGCAGCGGCTGCCGCGTCGCCGGTTCCCGCCGCGGGAACCTGTGCAGGCGGTGGCTGGATCGAGCTCTCGACGTCGGAAGGAACCGTGTCGGTGTTCGGCGCCTGTTCCTGCTCGGGCGCCGGTGACTCCTCGGTGGGCTGCTCGACGGTGCTTTCCGGTGTGGCGGGATCTTCCTGAGCTGCGGCGACACCCGGTCCTACGGCTGCGAACGACAACACCATGGCTGCACCTGCGGCGGCAAGGCGTGCTCGTCGGAATCGAGCAATCGACTTCTGCGACATAAATCTTGGCCCTCCGGTCGGCGGCGGCGCGAGGCCGCCTCTTCCCCGCCCCCGACGCAGAGAAATCGTTACTGAGTCACACGATTTAGTGCTCTCAAGGACCGTAACCGACCAGAAAGTCTTGTTGAACCAGGGCTGTTGGTTTGGTTACCGAAGCGTTATAAGCACTTTCGCCCCGTGCGCGCGAATGTACAGCGGGCTGTACATTCGCGCGCACGAGGCAGTTGCTCAACAGATTTCGTGCATGTCCATCACGAACCCCGCACCGGCGAAATTGGGCATGTCGTCGGCGCCGGCTTTGCCCTCCGGCGATGCCAGAGCAGCGACGGCGGCGTCCTTCGACGGGAAGTTCAGATTTCCGACGACGAAGTGTGCGGGCTTCGAGCCGTCGAGGGTTTCGGACACGCCCCATTCGAACGACAGGATGCCGGGCATCGCGGCCGTCAGCGGCGCGTGCACGCTGCGGTAGTGGGCGAGGAACGCGTCGGGGTCCTCGGGATGGTTGTAGGCAATACTGATGCGGAACAACTGAACTCCTCCTAGTGAGTGATCGTGAAGCCTTCGTAGTTCTTGGCTGCCACGGAATCGCAGATCTCGCGGTACACGTTCAACCCGCCGACGTAGGACATGATGACGCGGGGTTTGCCTGGAATGTTGGCGCCGGTGTACCAGGAGTTTCCCTCGGGATACAGGGTTTGATCCGCGAGTTCGATCGCCCCGGTGGTCCATTCCTTGGCGGCGGTCTCGTCGGCCTCGACGGTCCGCGCACCGATCGACTCCAGATGCGCGATGGTGTCGGCGGTCCACTCCACGTGCTGCTCGATGGCGCAGACGACATTGGTCAACACGTTGGGGCTGCCGGGCCCGGTCAGCGTGAACAGGTTGGGGAACTCGTCGACCGCGATCCCCAGATAGGTGGTGGGACCGTCCGACCATTTGTCCTGCAGCGTTTTTCCGTTTCGCCCACGGATGTCGATCTTCAGTAGAGGCCCGGTGATCGCGTCGAATCCGGTGGCGAACACGATCACGTCCAACGGGTATTCGGCGTCCGCTGTTTTCAGCCCCGCGGGTGTCAGACCCTCGATCGGTGCATTCCGCACACTGACCAGAGAGACGTTGTCTCGGTTGTAGGTCTGAAAGTAGTTCGTATCCAGTGTGATTCGCTTGGCACCGAGCGGGTGTTCGCGTGGGGACAGCTGTTCGGCGAGGTCAGGGTCCTCGACGACGGATCGAATTTTGCTGCGGAAGAACTCGGAGATGGTCTCGTTGGCTTCGCGATCGCTGAGCAGGTCGGGATACGCTGCGATGAGATCGATTGCGCGGTGGCGGTTCCACCGCTCCTCGAAAACCGCGAGTCGCTCTTCGTCGGAGTGATCGAACGTGTTCACCTCCAACGTGTCGACCGGTTGGCCGCCACCCGACGCCTTCGATTCGACCTTGTAGTTCTCGATCTGCGCTTTGAAGGATTCCTTCTCGTCCTCGGTCAGCAGGCGATTACCGCAGTCGAGACTGAACGCCGGGGTTCGCTGGAACACCGTCAGGTGCTCGGCCTGCTCGGCGATCTTCGGGATCACCTGCACGCCGGACGAACCCGTGCCGATCACGCCCACTCGTTTCCCGGTGAAGTCGACGCCGTCGCGAGGCCACGCGCTGGTGTGGATCGTTTCGCCCTCGAACGCGTCGAGTCCGGCGAAATCGGGTGTCGACGACGTCGACAAGCACCCGGCCGCGGTGATCAGGTACTTCGCGGTGACGAATTCTCCCTTGTCGGTTCCTACTGTCCAGTGCGCGAAATCGTCGTCCCACACTGCCGATTCGACACGGACGCCGAACTCGAAGTACTTCTTCACGTCCAGTTTGTCGGCGACGAAATCGATGTAGCGGAGAATCTCCGGTTGCGCTGGGTAGCGTTCGGTCCACGCCCATTCGTCGATGATCTCCTGCGAGAAGGTGAACGCGTACTCCATGCTGATGACGTCGCATCTCGCGCCGGGGTAGACATTCCAGAACCATGTCCCACCAACGGTTTCCGCAGCTTCGAAGCCGTGTACCGTGAGGCCGAGCTCCCGGAGTTTGTGTGTCATGTAGACGCCGGAGAAGCCCGCGCCGATGACGATCGAATCGTAATCTGGTGTGCTCATTTGAAACTCCTGTTTACGCGACGAGTGAATCGAGGTGAGCGCGAACGCTGGTGCCGACGTGCGTGATTCCGAGATCCGCACCGGGGAGGATGTTCACGAACTGGAAGAAGCCGTGCATCTGGCCCTCGAACACCTTCACGTCGACGGACACCCCTGCGGCGGTCAGCTTGTCGGCGTAGCGCTGGCCTTCGTCGCGTAGTACGTCGTGTTCGGCGAGTAGAACCACCGCCGGCGCGACGTCGGTGAGGCGGTCGGCGCGCAACGGCGAGACATTCCAGTTGTCTCGGACACTCCGGTCAGGTGCATAGAGGTCCCAGAACCAGATCATCGAAGCTCGGTCGAGCATGAGTTGGTTGGCGGGGTCAACGTAGGAGTCGTTGTCGAAATCGTGGTCGGTCACCGGGTAGACCAGCACTTGAAGCGCAACGGCAGGTCCGTTGTCACGTACCGCACGTTGCGACACGACCGCAGCAAGGTTGCCACCCGAGCTGTCGCCGCCGACGACGAGGGGTAGCGCAGAGTCGAGTGAATCACGCCGAGATGCCGCCCACTGCAGAACATCCCAAGCGTCATCGGCTGCCGTGGGGTAGAGGTTCTCGGGGGCGAGACGGTAGTCGGGCAAGATCACGGTGCAGCCGGTCTCGGCGGCGATTCGCCTCGCGAGGGTGTCGAACTGATCGGGGTTGCCGACGACCCAGCCCCCACCATGAAAATAGACGAAGAACCCACGGGGTGACTCGTTCGGTGTCAGTACTCGGGTCGGGATCGCGTGACCGTCGGCCGCAGTGACCGTCAGGTTCTCGACGCTGTGCATGTCGGGTCCGGCGCCGTAGAGATCGACGAACGTGTCGTTCATCGCCCGCACCTCACTTGGAGTCATCTCGTGCAGCGCTTTCCCGCCTCCCTCGGCGGCTTGTGCGAGGAACGCGGCGGTGGCGTCGTCGAGTGCCAATGGAATCGACTCCTTCGGGGTGCTCTGATTACAGACGGATACCGTTCAGGTGATGGAGCTCACTCTAAACCGTTATAATCATTCGCCGCAACGTTTTCGTTCGCACTCCTCTGTGCAGGGATTTCATCTCAGGTGTGATCTGGACAACTCCCGCGAGACGCCTTAGTGTGACTCCGATCACGAGTTCATGCGCATCATTGCCATGAAATAGGAGGAGCGATGAAATACGCCACCGGTCCAGGCAGGCTCGCCCTGCTCGGGGTTGCCGCAGCGATGATGACGGTGACTGCCTGCGGCGGGTCGGGACCATCTGGTTCGACCGCATCGGGCGAGATGCCGAGCGAGATCACCCTGCTGTCGACGACGGACAAGACGGGCACGCTCGCCTACGTCGGTGGATCCCAACTCGAGGGAATCGAGCTGGCGGTCGAAGAGATCAACCAGCAGCGGTTTCTCGGTGACTCCACCCTGAAGCTCGACAGCCGCGATACGGCGGGTGATGCCCAAACCGCAGCGAGTCAGGTGACCGAGGGGATCGCGAACCCCGACGTCGCGGCCATTCTCGGTACGGTGTCCGGTGCACAGTCCGTTGCCGTGGCACCGATAGCCGAATCGTCGAGAACTCCCGTCGTGTTCACGCAATCCGGCAGCGCGGGCGTGGTCATCGGCGACTACACCTTCCGCTCGACCGCGCCGCAGGAGACGTACTTTCCCAAGGCGATCGATCACTTGAAGTCCCTCGGTGCCAAGCGAATCAGCGTGCTCTACAACGCCGGCCAGCCGACGCTTGCCGAAATCGCGGAGAATCAGCTACCTGCAATGCAGGAGAGCGAGGACCTCGAGATTCTGTCCAGTACCAGCGTTCAGTCGACGACGCAGGACTTCGCGGCCACGATCACCAAGATCGTCGGCGAGAAGCCGGACGCGGTGGTGTTCCTCCTCGTCGGCGCTCAGAATTCGACCGCGATGTCGCAATTGCGCCAAGCTGGGTTCGACGGCCCGGCCGTCGGCAATCCGGCAGCCGGCGCGGGCAATCTCGCCCCCGCAGGCCCGGCAGGCGCAGGTATGTTCTGGGCAACGGACTTCAACTATCTCCAGACCGCGCCGTCGTCCGTGGCATTCGTCGAGGCGTACACCACGAGGTACGGAAAGAACCCACTCAACTACGCGGCCGAGGGCTACGACGCAACCTGGATGATCGCGCGCGCCATCAAGGAATCCGGTGGCGCCTCACGTGAGGACATCAAGAACGGTCTGAATGCCGTTGCGGCAGCAGGTTTCGACGGTGCCGTCGGGCCCGTGACGTTCGAGGGCAACGACCAACGCGTCGAGGGCGTCGTCGTCGAGTGGGATGGAAGCGCAGAGGGGTTGCTGGCGGAATGACCAACGTCCGACGAGCGCGGAACGAGGTGATCTGACGATATGGGGCAGACACTCGTCGACGCTGCAATTCTGGGATCCATCTACGTACTGTTCTGTCTGGGAATGAGTCTGGTCTGGGGAACCGTCGGAATCCTGAACTTCGCCCACGGCGCTATCTTCATGTTCGCGGGGTTCGTCGGATACCTGGTGGTCAAGGATCAGCAGTTACCGATGATCGGGGTGATCGCGATCTCGGTGGCCGTCGGCGCCTTGTTGTCGACGGCGATAGAGGTGCTTGCCTTCCAGCCGATTCTGAAACGCGCGAAGACGCACCGAATAGCCGAACTGCAGATCCTGATCGGCGGAATCGGCGTTGCCGCAATCCCACTCGCGATCGCGCAGTACGTCACCAAATCCGAGCCGTTCGGCTTCTCCAACAGTTCCTATGCCGTACAGGTGTTCTCGTTCCTCGGCCTGCGAATCTCCAACACCGGACTGATCATCGTGTTGTCGGCGGTGGTGCTGACTGTCGGTATGGCAGTGTGGCTGCGCAAGTCCATGTCGGGTCTCGCTCTGCGCGCGATCGGCGTCGATTCCGAGACTGCCGCGCTGATGGGTGTCGATCGCAGAACATTGTCGCTGTCCACCATGGCGTTCGCCGGCGGACTGGCCGGTCTCGCGGGCGCGCTGCTGACGTACAACCTGGGTGCCATCACACCGGAGAGCGGTGAGACGCTGCTGATCAAGGCGTTTGCCGTGATCATTCTCGGTGGCGTCGGAAGCACCGCCGGTGTTGCGGCCGGGGCCTACATCCTTGCGCTTTCCGAGACGCTCGTCCTCCGCTTCACCGGAGGTGGGTGGGTCGACGCGGTGTGCTTCGGCATGATCTTCCTGGTCTTGCTCCTTCGGCCTCAGGGACTGTTCGGCCGCAAGGAGGTTCGACGGGTATGAGCGATTTCTATTTCTCCCACATCGTCCTTTTTCAGAGCACGTTCACCGTTCTGTTGCTGGCCCTGAGCATTCAGGTCCAACTGCGTATGGGGGTGTTCTCGTTCGCCGGTGCAGGTTTCTACGGCATCGGCTCGTACGGTGCGGCGATCTTCGTCATCCGATACGGTTTCTCGTCGTTCGCGGCCATCGCGGCCATCATGCTCGTCTGCGGGGCGATCGGCTTTCTGCTCGCACTGCTGGTACAGCGGTTGA
This sequence comes from Rhodococcus sp. BP-261, assembly GCF_019835205.1. NCBI lineage: Bacteria > Bacillati > Actinomycetota > Actinomycetes > Mycobacteriales > Nocardiaceae > Rhodococcus > Rhodococcus sp. BP-261. The sequence goes on from NZ_JABUCO010000010.1 coordinate 23,007, forward strand.
ACGGCTTGTATCTGGCAATGGCGACGGTGTCGTTCGACCTCATCATCACTGTCGTGGCACACAACGGAGGATCGTTGACCGGCGCTTCGGTCGGTCTGTTCGGTGCACTCGCGTTCCCACAGTTGACGATCTGGCACATCGTGGCGATCACGGTTCTGGTGGTCGTACTGCTGGCGCTGACCGAACGCGGGCGCATGGGACGACGGATAGATGCAGTCCGGGAAGATCCGGAGCTTGCGTCGTCGATGGGTGTGAACGTGTCCCGATATCGCATCGCGTCGTTCGTCATCAGTGGCTTCATCGGCGCGCTCGGCGGCGCGATCAACGTTCTACTTCGCACGACCGTAGCCCCGGAAAGCATCGGGTTCCCCCTGGTAGTACTCGGTTTGACGATCATCATCGTGGGTGGTGGGCGTTCGTGGCTCGGTATCGTTCTCGGCGCGATCATCTTCACCTGGTTGCCGTACTACCTGGAAATCGTGGGGCAGTACCAGGCGATCGTCTACGGCATCATCGTCGCGATCGCGGCCGTCTACGTCCCGGGCGGAATCTATGGAACGGTGCTCGACCTGATCCGCAAATCCAAGGCGAAGCGGCATGCAGTTCCGACGGCACCGCCGGACGACCCGACCCCGGAATTGGATCTCGCGAAAGCAGGAGGCACGTCATGAGCACCGACGCCGCATCACGCGCGAGCGCCGTCGACGCCGGAGAAACCGACGTCGTTCTTCGAATCTCCGATGTCGCAGTCCATTACGGCGGAATCAAGGCAGTCGACGGCATTTCGTTCGATATCACGCGCGGCAAGATCTTCGGGATACTCGGACCCAACGGGTCCGGGAAGAGCACCCTGCTGGCTGCCATCACCCGTCTGACCCCGTTGACCCGCGGAGGGTTGACCTTCGAGGGTTCGTCGTTCGCGACGGTACCGCCGCAGAAGGTCGCAAAACTCGGAATAGCTCGTACGTTCCAAACCGTTCGGCTGTTGCCGGACTTGACCGTTCGCGAGAACATCGCGCTCGGAGCCGATCTCGGGGCGGAGACCGGTGGTCTGCGGAGTCTGTTGCTCGACCGCAAAGGCCTGCTGAAGCGGTCTGGCGACGCCGTCGAGGATGCACTGGAACGCACCGGTCTGACGGGAATGGAAGACATTCGGCCCGGCGAACTGTCCTACGGATTGCAACGGCGCGTCGAGATCGCCCGTGCGATCTCCATGTCCCCGAGACTGTTACTACTCGACGAGCCGACGGCAGGAATGAACAAGACGGAACGCCAGGAAGTTTCGTCGTTGTTGAAGAAACTGCGTGAGGAGGGCCTGACGCAACTACTCGTCGAGCACGACGTGCAGATGATGGTGGAGACCTGTGACACGTTGATCGCGATGAACTTCGGTGTCCTGATCGCGCAGGGCAGACCACAAGCGGTCGTCCGTGAACCCAGCGTGCAAGAAGCCTATCTCGGAAAGCGAGGAGCGCAGGATGCTCGAAGTCAGTGATCTGCATGTCAGATATGGGAAGGTCCGTGCAGTCACGAACATCGGCCTGACTGTTCGGCCAGGTCGAATCACGTTGGTGCTCGGCGCAAACGGTGCGGGCAAGAGCACCACGCTGCGGACCGTGGCGGGTCTCGTCGAGCCCGTCCACGGAACCATCGAGCTCGATGGACGATCACTCGTCGGTCTGAAGGCACACAAGGTGGTCCGGCAGGGCATCTCGTTGGTTCCGGAAGGCAGACAGGTGTTCGCATCCCTGACCGTCGCGGAGAACCTCCGGATCGGGGGCTACACGTCGTCCCGCGCGAAACGCGAACAGAACACAGAGCTGGCGTACGAGCTGTTTCCGATCCTGCGGACGCGCAAGGACGGTCCTGCCGGCCTGTTGAGCGGCGGTGAACAGCAGATGCTGGCATTCGGGCGTGGACTGATGTCCGACCCGAAATACATCATGATGGACGAACCATCGATGGGACTTGCTCCGGCCGTCGTCGACACCGTCATGTCGAGCGTGCGCGAGATAGCCGACCGTGGGCTCGGTGTGTTGATGGTCGAGCAGAACGCTGAAGCCGGGCTCCGCGTCGCCGACGACGTCGTCGTGGTCAACCGCGGCGAGTCCGTGTACTCCGGGAGCGCGGAAGAGGCACGGACACATTCCTCGGTGGTCCTCGCGTTCCTCGGTGAAGCGGCACTCGGGGTCTGACGACCCGAAGACGATCCGGCCCGAGTGCGTTGGTGGGCACTCGGGCCGGACAGTTTCTCGACGGGCCACGCGATCGATCAGCTCTGTGTGCCGAGTTCCCAGGCCAGTTCGTCCACGAGGGCATCTATTCGTTCGCAGAACTGGACCAGTATCGGCGACTCGGGGAGTTCAGCCACGCGAGACGCTACGGCATCGAGATGTCTACGTGCCTTCTCCAGTTCGTCTGTCAGTTCGCTCATCGCACTGCCCTCCGGTCCGTCCATCGCCGTGACTTGAAGTGCTGCTCTCCCAGCGTCCCTGGCGGCAGCACCGACACCGTCATCGAGATACCGATGTCCCGCTTCACCGCGTCTGCGATTCGATGGCACAACGCCGGATGCCTGTCTCCGCTTACTTCGAGTTCGAGATCGACTGTCTCGCTGCCTTGTTCGGTGGTGTGGACGGTGGCTCGGTAGTCGAGGACGGGATCGCGCAACACGACGGCATCGACCGCGCTCGGCCAGATGTTCATGCCCTTGACCTTGATCATGTCGTCCATGCGACCGATGGAACCGGCCTCGAACTCGGGAAAGAAGCCGTCGCGCAGGAGCTTGATGCTGTCACCCATTCCGAACCGGATACTGGGAGTGCCCCGGGTGCGCAGCGTCGTCACGACGATCTCGCCGCGTTCTCCCGGCGGAACCGGTGCTCCATCGTCGCCGAGAACCTCGATGAAGCAGCGGTGTCCGATCCCGTGCAGGACACCGCGTCCGTGGCCGGAGACAGCGCCGGACCTGGTCGCCATGACCACGCCGAGGGTCTGGGTCGCCCCCCATCCCTCGTGGACTGTGGCGTTCCAGAACTGCTGCATCTCGATGGCCCACTCGACTCCGTAGGGCTCACCGGACAGAAAAATCGCGCGTAGCGCACACCCGTCGTGCCGGGGATCGAATCCGATTCGCTTGGCTTCGGCGGTCATGCGATGCAGGTACGACGGCGTGATGGACACCCCGGTGCAGCCGAACCTCGTCAGCATCTCGATCCGTTCGACGGTCGAGCCGGTGAACCCGTTGATCGGCACCATGCCTGCCGCAGTCGCCGTGGCTTGAAAGTAGGGGCCTGCCATCGTCTGCGAGTACGGAATCGTGAACAGAATCGGCTCTCCCGGTCGCAACCCGGCCCAGAAGTACTGGTAGGCACCACCTGTTCCGAGCGAAGCCAGGTCGTGCGACGTTCGACGGTGCAGCTCCTTGCCCACACCGCTCGTTCCGCTGGTCGAGTGGATCTGTCGTGCGTCGGCCCGCCAGGCGTCGGGAAAGCGTTCCTGGAATCGGAGGTAGTCGCGTTTGCGCACCACCGGTACCGATGTCGTGAACGTGACTGCGTCCGTGACGGATTCGACGTCGACGCCGTGCTCTGCGTAGAACCACCGGTGGAGCGGTGACTCGGCCGCGGCCAGACGTACGGCGCGTACGATTGCCGCGTCGACGAAGCTCCGTGCGTCCTGCTCGCTCATCGTCTCGATGCGGCTGTTGGCTCGGAGCATCATGCACCTTCCCAGCGCACCACGGCTGTTGCCGACGCGGCGCGTCGATCGGCTGCTTGAACGAGGACGAGGTCGACCGTCGTCGACGTGTCGCATTCCTGCGTCACGACTCCTCGAACGACGACGTCCTCGCCTGCAAGTACGAATCCGTGGAGCGTAATCCCGTCGAGACTTTGCAGCGTTCCACGTCCACCGGCCCACTCGCCGACGCATCGCTCGAACATGGCGAGCACGAACATGACGTCTGCATATGCCCCGGGTGCGCCGCCGGCCCGGGCAGCGTCGGGGTCGATGTGGGCGGGCGCGAAGTCGCGGCTCGCCCCGGCCGACATGATCAGTCGTTGAAACGTCAAAGGAAGCCGCACTTCGGGCAACTGCACTGTCATCGTGGATCCTCGAAAGGAAAGTACCGGTACACACTGCATCGTTCGATCGCGACGACGACCCCGTCCTGTCGGAGGAACGTGAGCTCGAAGTCGACGAACGAACCGTCGCCGACGCTCGTCCGCTTGGGAGTCACGCCGGTGACGCGGTATTCGGTGGTCACGACGTCGCCCGGCCGTAGTGGCTCGAAGTAGTCGAACTCCATCCGATTGGTCATCGACTGTGCCGCGGGTATCCCGCACGCATCCCACGGCAGCGGCGGCAGGACGTCGTCGGGCAGCGTGGCGTCACCCGGTGTCCAGTAGGCAGGCATCGAGAACGACGACAGCATCGCCCAGGGGGCAATCGGATTCACCGGGTCCGAGTACCGGGGATCGGTCATCTCGTGGGCTTCGACGAAACGTCGAATGGCAGAGATGGACACCGCTTCCGCGCCGACCGTGACCGCTACCGGATCGCTCATGCGTCGTCCTGCGGCGCGGTCGGCCGGTGGGCAAGCAGGATCTCGTCGAACACGGCGTCGACATACGGTCCGAGATCGACCGCTTCGTCGTCGTAGAAATCCGCGAACTCGGTGTAGGTCATCGACTCGTCGTATCCGAGCTCTCGGACGAGGACACTCCAACGGTCCGCGGTGTCCGACCACTGGGTCAACGACGACGCCACATCCTCGAGTGCAGTCGAATTCTTCAATGTCTCCAATTGCTCGGCGTTCACCGTCCGAAGTCGATCGCGTGCGTCGGGTGCGAAATCGCTGATCGTCCCTCCCGCGTTCTGGATGGTGTGCACACCCTGAACCATCGCCTCCCATGCCGTTCGGATGTTGGTCTCGAGGAATACGTCGAGCCGATCGAACAAGAGTTGCCGAACGAGTAGTGGCAAGCGTTCCCAGCGGTTCTGATTCAACGCGACCGACCCGAAGGTGAGCGCGAATCCTGCTTCGGGCTCGATGATCACCTCTGGGGTGATGTCGAGATAGCCACCGAGGACCGCATTCTGTATCGACGTAGCCGTGCAATCCACGACGCCGCGTTGCAGACTCTCGTACAGCTCGGAGTACGAGGCGCTCACCGGGATCGCGCCGAGTCCGCTGATCTGCGCACCCTGTGTACGTCCGGCGGCAGCAATCTGCCGTCCGCGTAATTGATCGAGCGTCCGCGCCTCGTCGGTGCACAGCAGCGCCATCCCGCCGCCGTTGTACGACGGCATCAGCAGGTGCATGTCGTTGTCCTCGAACTCCTGTGCGACTTCGTCCGTCGCATAAGCAGATTCGAGCAGCCAGGCGTGCGACTGCAGAATGCCGGCGAGAGGCGACATGTCGCCCAGGAACGACGCGTTGATCAGCGTGTTGACGGCGGGGTATTCGGCCGGCTGGTTTGCGGGGGCGAACCCGTCGATGTCGGTGCGGCCATCGCCGAGCGCGTCGTCGATCTCCGTGGCCCCGGCGATGGCGTTCGCATAGAAGATCTCGAATGTGACCTTGCCGCCGGACCACTCGGTCACCGCGTCGTAGTACACCTCCATCTTGTCGCTCACGAACGACCCCTGTGGGCCTGGAGTTTGAGCGTAGAGGTGGATGGGCTCGATCTCGTCGAACGCGTCACGGTACTCCTCTGCGGTTGCGCCGAACTCGATTCCGGGTCCACCGCCTGCGGGTGCGGAGATCGCCGCACACGATGTGACGACGAGAGACGCGGCGACTGCAGCCGCGCAGGGGAGAGACTTCCTGTAGCCGAACACCGTATTCTTACCCACCCATCTGGCTTGGAAGGAAGGTCGCCACCTGCGGGAAGAGGACCATGAGGACGACGAAGATCAACGCGATCGGCATGACCCAGGCGACGCTCGCGAAGACGTCGCGAAGGCTGATCTTGTTGCCGAGGTTGACTTCCGGGTCCTGGGCGACACCGTGGACTATGTACGACAAGATCCCGACGGGTGGAGTGATGACCGCGAGTTCGCCCATGAAGACGACGAACACTCCGAACCACAGCAACGAGATGTCGAGGTAAGCGAGCGTGGGAATCAGCAGTGGAACGGTCAGCAGCATCATCGCGAGGGCGTCCAGGAACATGCCCATGACGAGGTAGACCACCGTCATCAATCCCAGGAACTGCCACGCACTGAGGCCGAGACCCGTTGTCCAGTCGGTGAATCCGGTGGTCAGTCCGGTGAGCGGAAGCATGCGCGACAGGGCAGTGGCGCCGAGGAGCATCAGAAAGATCGATCCCGTGCTGGCAACCGCACTTACTGCTGCTTCGCTCACCGCCGACCACGGACGATCGTGCCGACGTGCGAACAGCGCGACGAACAACGCAACCATCGCGGCAGCCGCGCCTGCTTCGGTCGCGGTGAAGAAGCCGGAGAACATACCGACGACGACGACGAGTACGAGCACCGGTACCGGCCACACCGACGCCAGCGCACGCCATTTGGCAGCTGGCGACGCCACGTCTGTCGAGACCCTTTCGGGCGTCTTGGGTTTCACGACCGCCGCGGCGGCCATCAGCGCGATGCTGAACAGGATCGCCACCGCGATACCGGGTCCGACGCCGGCGAGCAACTGCTCTCCGACGGGAACTTCGGCGATGCCCGCGAAGACCACCAGTGTGATCGACGGCGGAATCAGCTGGCCCGGAAGTCCTGCGGCCATCACCGACCCGATCGCCAGTCGTTTGTCGTATCCCGCTCGGAGCATCTCGGGAATTCCGATGCGCGCGAGGGCGTATGTGGTTCCGACGGTCGAACCACTGACCGACGCCAATCCGGCGCCGGCGAGATTGGTGCCGACGGCCAGACCGCCTGGCATCCATCCGAGCCACGTGCGAGCTACGTCGTACAGCTTCTCGGTCACACCCGAACGCCAGAGGAGCAGTCCCATGAAGACGAACATCGGAACGACGCTCAACGTCCATTGCGCGACGTTGTGGTACGGCAGCTTGCTCACGGTACTCGTCACCACGCCGAAATCGCGCAACGCCCACATTCCGAGAAGGGCGGACACCAGCAGCGCGAATCCGATGTGCATGCGCAGGAAGATCAGGCTCAGCAGCAGAACGATCGACAGCACGCCGATGGTTTCCTTCGAGCCGCCGAGGAACATCCCGACCGACGACCCCGCTGCGGCAAGCACGAATACCGTCAGCGTGACCGATCCTGTGGGAAATCGGCCTGCGCGGACACGTCCTGGAAGGGGACGAGGGCGTTCCCGGGTCGCGACGGCGGTCATCGGGCTGTCTCCGTTTCGGCGGTCGTGGCGGCTTCGGGCTCGACGGCCACAGCCGATCCGGCGTCGTCGATCTCTTTGTTGCGCAACTGTTTCGACGTCAGTACGAGGTACTGGGTGCCGAAGATCGCGAACGTGATCGGGACCAGGTAGGTCAGCGGCCATGCTGCGATATCGGTCAGGCCCGCGGTCAGTTCGATGGCGCGGTTGTGCTGGGCGTGCGCGAACGAGTACACGGCTGCGAGGATGCACACCGCTGCGCAGACGATGCTCGCGCCCGCCGCGACGTAGCGCTTCGATGCTCGGGGGAACCGTGTGAAGAACATGTCGGCCCAGACGTGTTCACCGCGGTGCATTGCAATGACGAAGCCCAGCAGTACCACCAGAGGCATGTACCAGTACTGGACGCGTTCGAGCGTTCCCGTGATCGGCTCGCCGAAGACGGTGCGCGAGAATGCGTTTGCGACGGTGTGTACCATCATCGCGAACAGTCCGACGACGGCAGGAATCTCGACGATCTTGAACAGGCGTTCGCCGGCAGGAGTTGTCAAGGTGGAGTCTCCGCTCGAATGATGTGATGCGGATTACCTTATCCATATTAATGATGCGTAGCAATACAAATGGACGAATCGGGCGACCGTTCAATACTGGCCCGACGCGCCCCCGTCGACCGAGAGCATGGTTCCGGTCAGGAAGGGGACGTCGTCGCGAAGCAGGAACGCTGCGGTGCGTGCGATTTCGTCGGCGCTCGCCATGCCGCGGCCGCCGACGCCCTGTGCGGGGATCGGTTGCCCGTCGCGGGCGAGCAACGCCCGAAACTTCCCGATGATGGGGGTGTCGGTCGACCCTGGGCAGATGCAGTTGACCGCGATCCCGAACTGTCGCACTTCTGCGGCCGCTGTCCGCGTGAGGCCGAGCGTCGCGTGCTTGGACGCGACGTAATCTCCCCGTTTCGGTGCGCCCTGAAGGCTGGCGATCGAACCGGTGTTGACCACCTGGCCGCGTCCCGCGTCGATCATGTGTGGCAGAACGTACTTCAGGCCGTAGAACATACTGTTCAAGTTGATCGCGAGCGTGGACGACCACTCGTCGACGGACATGTCGACTATCGTGCGATTGGCACCGGCGATCCCGGCATTGTTGAAGAACTTGTCCGGCGTGCCCAGCGAGCTCAGTGCCGCTCGGACGTAACCTTCCACCTCGTCCGGCTTCGACACGTCCGCCCGATGCGGCACCACCGTGCCCGCCGCCAGCGATGCGGTCTCCTCGGCGCCCGACAGATCGATGTCCACCGCCAGCACTCGGGTACCACCGCGTGCCAGTTCGAGAGCGACGGCACGGCCGATGCCGCTCGCGGCGCCCGTGACGATGGCGACCGACATCACCGGCCCTTCCATACGGGTGGCCGCTTCTCCTTGAATGCCGTCGCACCTTCGCGGGCATCCTCCGACGAGCGGACGGGCTCGTAGATCTTCCACATCTCGGCGAATTGCTCGTCGTTCGACCAGTCGCGTGCCTTGGTGATGATCTCCTTGGTCGCGCGGACTGCAAGCGGCCCGTTCTTCGCGATCTTCCTGGCCAGTTCCAGCGCGGTGGACAACGCTTCACCGGCAGGGGTCAGTCTGTTGACGAGTCCGGCGTCGGTTGCTTGCTGGGCGCTGATGAAATCGCCTGTGAGGCACCATTCCACGGCGAGAGCACGTGGAACCCGCTGTGGGAGCCTCAGCAATCCGCCGCCGCCGGCGAGTAGTCCGCGCTTGACTTCGGGCAGTCCGAACACCGCGGTCTCCGACGCCACGACGAGATCGCAGGCGAGCACGATCTCGAAACCGCCTGCTACGGCGTGTCCTTCGACTGCGGCGATGAGCGGTTTGGCAGGAGGAGTCTCGGCCAGACCGGCGAAACCACGTCCCGGTATCGACGGTTTCTCCCCTGCGAGAAAGGCTTTCAGGTCCATACCGGTGCAGAAGCTCTTACCTTCTCCGGCGATGACGCCTGCGACGAGGTCGTCACGTTCGTCGAGCTCGTCCATCGCGTCGGCGATGCTCCGCGCCGTGGCGGTGTCGATCGCGTTGCGCACCTCCGGGCGCGCGATGGTCACGACCTGAACACCGTCGATCTGCTCGATCTTCACGGTCATCGCGGTGCCATTCGGATCGCGCCGTCGAGACGGATGACCTCACCGTTGATCATCGCGTTGTCCACGATGTGCAGCGCAAGTTTCGCGTACTCGTCTGCATCGCCGAGCCGTGCCGGGTGCGGAATCTGAGCGGCCAGACCGTCGCGAATGTCCTGCGAGAACCGTGACAGGATCGGGGTGTCGAAGATGCCGGGAGCAATGCTGTTGACGCGTACCAGTTTTCGGGCGAGATCCCGGGCCGCGACGAGCGTCATGCCCACGACGCCTGCTTTGGCCGACGCGTACGGGATCTGACCGATCTGGCCTTCCCATGCGGCCACGGAGGCCGTCATGATCACGACGCCTCGTTCGCCGTCGACCGGCTCGTTGCGCACCATGCGCGCAGCGCCGAGGCGCAGGACGTTGAAGCTTCCGATCAGGTTGGTCTGGATCAGTGAGGTATACAGCTCCAGCGAGCCTGGGCTTCCGTCCTTCTCGACGACGCGCACCGTACCCCCGCGTCCGGCGCAGTGGATCACGGACCGCAGTGGCGCCCGCGCCTCGGCGAGGTCGAGGGCCGCGTCCACGGCGTCGGGATCGGCCACGTCGGCGGGACCGAATTGCACGAGGTCGCCGAGTTCCTGCGCGACGTCCTTACCCGCGGACTGTGGGAGGTCGACGATGACGGTGTGCACTCCGGCGGCCGTGAGCCGTTTGACCGTCGCGAGCCCGAGGCCGGACGCGCCGCCCGTGACGACGGCGGACGAGTTGCTGAGATCCATGAATTCTGGCTCCTTATCTCGGAATTTCGATGATGGTGGCGTTTGCCATGCCGCCCGCTTCGCACATGGTCTGCAGTCCGTAGCGTCCGCCGGTGCGTTCGAGGTGGTTGATCATGGTGGTCATGATCCGCGCCCCGGACGCACCCAGTGGATGACCGAGCGCGATCGCGCCACCGACGGGATTGAGGACGTCCTCCGACACGCCGAGTTCTTTCGCCCATGCCAGCGGCACCGAGGCGAATGCCTCGTTGACCTCGAACGTATCGATGTCGGCGAGGGTGAGTCCGGCTTTCTTCAGCACCTTCTCGGTGGCAGGAATCGGACCGGTCAACATCAACAGCGGGTCATCGCCGACGACGGCCGACGCGACGATCCTCGCGCGTGGACGCAGGCCCAGTTCCTTCGCACGATCCTCGCTCATGACCAGCAGCGCCGCCGCACCGTCGGTGATCTGAGACGCATTGCCCGCGGTCACCGTCCACTCGAGATCCGGGAACTGTGCACGTCGTTCGTCGGTTCCGAACACTGCCTTGAGCCCGCTCAGCTTCTCGGTCGTCGTACCCGTTCGGATGGTCTCGTCGGCGTCGAGTCCGCCGACCGGCACGATCTCACCCGAGAAGTCGACAGCGGACGCCCGCTCGTGCGAGCGCGCCGAGTAGTCGTCGAGTTCCGACCTCGAGAGAGCCCATTTTCGGGCGACGAGCTCGGCCGAAATTCCCTGGGGAACGAGCGTCGGGAAACGATTGCGGACGCCTTCGCCGAAGGGGTCCGCGTCGCCGTAGGCACTTCCCATCGGCACCCGACTCATCGACTCGACACCACCTGCGATCGCGATCTCGTACGCGCCTGCGATCACCCCCTGGACGGCGAAATCGACTGCCTGCTGGCCTGACCCGCACTTTCGCTCGACAGTCACGGACGGGACGTGCACCGGGAACCCTGCGGACAGGACTGCCTGACGCCCGGGCGTGCCTGCCTGCTCGCCGTTGCCGCCGACGCAGCCGATGACGACGTCGTCGACGAGTCCAGCGTCGAGCTGGGATCGATCGACCAGGTGCCGCAGCACCTGGCCCAGCAGATCTGCGGGATGCAGGTGCGACAGGCCCCCGCCCGACTTTCCCTTGCCCATCGGTGATCGAACGGCATCGACGATGACTGCTCGAGTCATGAAAACCCTCCTGAAGCAGGTTTCTGGAAACTCTTCGAGAGATTGATGATTATGTTTAGCATGAACCTAGTGCCCGACGGTGTGAATCTTGTACCGTGGGTCACACCAGATTAGTATAATCATGAGCATGAAAGGGGTGGCCATGTCTGCCAGCACTCTTACGGACGACGAACGCGCCATCAGAGAAGTGGCCGCCAAGATCGCCCGCGAGCGGTATGCGCCCAAAGCGGCACAGTGGGACGCGGACCGAACGGCATTTCCGCTCGAAGAGCGTCGGTTCCTCGGGTCGTTGGGGTTGCTGGGCATTGCCCTCCCCGAGCGATTCGGAGGGGGAGGGGCGCCACTTCAGCTGGCACTGAACGTGATCGAGGAGTTCGCCTACCACTGCCGGCCGGCCGCCTTCCAGATCTTCGAGGCCAACACGGGACCTGCCCAGGTTGTCGCCCGCATCGGCACGGAAGAGCAGCGCGAGCGCTTCCTGCCCGGAATCATTGCCGGCGACATCACGATGGCCGTTGCGATTTCCGAACCGGACGCAGGCTCGGCAGCGACGGACTTGACCACCAAGGCAACGCTAGACGGTGACACGGTCCGCGTCAGCGGAAACAAGCGGTGGATCTCCAACGGTTCCGAAGCCGACGTCTACCTCGTCTATTCGAGGTTGAACGACGCGCCGGGTGCGAAAGGCATCGGCGCGGTTCTCGTCGAGGCGAATCGCGAAGGTGTCAGTTTCGGAGCTCGGGAGAAGCTCATGGGCTTTCGAGGCATCCCATCCGCAGACATCTACTTCGACGACGTCGTGGTGCCCGCGTCCAACATCGTCGTGCGGCCGGGTGGATTCCGAACGCTCTTCACGGCGTTCTCCATCGAGCGCCTCGGCAATTCGACGATGAGTCTCGCGCTGGGACAAGCTGCCCTCGATCAGTCGATCCGCTACGTCCAGGAGCGGATGCAGTTCGGCAAGCCGCTCATCGAGTTCCAGGCCGTCCAGATGACCATCGCCGACATGACGCTTCAGGTCGAGGCCGCGCGGCTGCTGTTGCAGCGGGCTGCGGCGTCGGTGACCGACGGTGAAGAGTTGCCCAACTCGCTGCACGTGTCGCTCGCCAAGTGCACTGCCAACGAGATGGCGAAGAAAGTCACCGATCTCGCGATGCAGCTGCACGGCGGCAACGGCTACACCGAGGAGTTCGGCATCGAGCGCATGCACCGCGACGCGCACGGGTGGGCACTCGCCGGCGGTACGCCGACGATGCAGCGGACCCGAATAGTTTCCGAATTACTGGGACGGTCGTTCGATCAACGCGCTTGAATAGACGAGTAACTTGAGAAGGAGTACAACAATGCAGCGTTACGAAGGCCGCATCGCAGCGGTCATCGGCGGCGGTTCGGGAATGGGCCGTGCGATCAGTCACCGACTCGCCTCCGAAGGCGCGTTCGTCTACGTCACCGACCTCAGCGAGGAGTCCGCGTCGAAAGTCGCCGCCGAGATCGAATCAGAGGGTGGACGTGCCGCAGCGGTCACCGTCGACGCGACGAACAACGACGATCTCCGCGCGTTGTTCGCCCGGATCGAGGAGGAGAAGGGCGTCCTGCACGCGTTGCACGCGCAAGTAGGTATGCCGGGACCCGGCGGTCTCGAGGTGGGCGACGATGCGTGGCAGAAGAACATCGACGTCAACGTCAAGAGTGCGTACTACTCCACGACGCTCGGGTTCGAGTTGCTGAAGAAGGCAGGCGGCAAGGGATCGGTCACGTTGACCTCCTCGACGTCGGCGTTGATCGGTTCTCCGTTCAGCCCGATCTACTCGATGACCAAGGGTGCGCTCGTCCCGTTCGGTCGTGCTCTCGCCCTCAACGGTGCCAAGGACGGCATCCGTGTCAACGTCATCTGCCCGGGGCAGGTCAAGACGCCCATGCTCGCCCAGTTCTTCGGACGCGAGCCCGGTGCCGACGTCTCGGCGTTGACTGCGGACTTCGTCGCCACCATCCCGCTCGGCCGCGGCGCCGAGCCCGAAGAGATCGCGTCGGTCATCGCGTTTCTGAACAGTGACGACGCCAGCTACATCACCGGCGTCACCATCCCCGTCGACGGCGGCCTCACCGCTCAATAGCACAGAAGGAAAGGGCTTTTCATGGTTCAGGTCGGCCTACTGCTCAGCGACGTTCCCAAGTCGGTGTCACCGTCGAGGCAGTTCAACGACATTCTCCGGATCGTCGCGGCGGCGGAGGAGAACGGTTTCAACTACATCGCGATCGGCCAGCACTTCCTGTACGGCGATCTTCGCTGGCTGCAGCCGGTTCCGCTGCTCGCTCGTCTCGCCGCGCACGTCGCGCCGACCACGAAGCTCGTCACTCAGATCATGATCGCACCTCTCTACAACCCGGTTCTCCTAGCTGAAGAGATCGCGACCCTCGACGTCGTGACCGAGGGGCGTCTGATCTTCGGCGCCGGATTGGGTTACCGGCCTGAGGAATTCGACTATCTGCAGATTCCCTACAGGGAGCGCGCAGGCAGGTTCGACGAGTCCCTGCAGATCATGAAGCAGCTCTGGACCCAGGACGAGGTCTCGTTCGAGGGCAAGTACTTCCAGCTCGACGGGGTCAAGCCGCACATCCATCCCGTGCAGCAGCCGCACGTTCCGATCTGGATCGGCGCGCACGCAATGGGAGGCGTGCGCCGCGCAGGCAAGTACGGCGACGGCTACGCTGTGCCACCCGAAACGCCGAAGCACGAGGTGATCGAGCGCTATCGCGTCGTGAAAGAGCTCTTCGAGGCCCGCGGCAAGGAATTCGGATCGCAGCCGCTCCGTCGCAACGTGCTCGTTGCGAACAGCAAGGAAGAGGCGATGGTCGAATACGCGCGCGTCGCCCAAGGTCGTTATCTGACCTACGCCGCAAAGGGTCTCGACGTCATGGCCGGCCGCGACCTTGCGAACCAGTTCGCCGAGTCGGTCTCCGATCACGTCATCGTCGGAACTGCGGACGACGTCGTCGGGAAGCTCACGGACCTGGTGACCACGCTCCCAGTCGACCCACTGCTGCTACGTCCGCAGTGGCCGACGATGGACGGGGACGAGACCATCGCCGCCATCGAGCGGCTCGGCAAGGACGTCGTTCCGTCGATGTTGGCTCTCGAACCCTTCCGGGACTTCTCGTGAACGCGACCTACCGGGATCTGCATCCGAACTTCGCCGACCCGCAGACGTGGACGCTCGATCACGTTCTGCGCACGCACGCGGCCGCGACTCCGGACGCGACGTTTCTGGTGACGCCGGACGAGGGCCTCGAGTTCACCTACGCCGAGATCCTCGACGCCGCCGAACGCATCGCCGGTTCGTGGCACGCCGCCGGAGCCCTGCAAGGTGACCGCGTGGTCATCATGGCGATGAATTCCTCACGCTTGGTGCGTAGTTGGTTCGCCGCTGCCGTCGGCGGCACGGTCGAGGTTCCGATCAACACCAACTACGAGGGTGAGTTCCTTCGCCACCAGATCGTCACCGTCGGGGCACGGTGGGCCGTCGTGGACGACACGTTCGCCGAGCGTTTCGTCGCGATCGCCGATCACTGCCGTGGCATCGAGAAGTTCTGGGTCATCGATACCGGCACGGCGGACAAGGCGGTCGCGCTGTTGCGCGAGAACGGCTGGCAGGCCGAGAAGTGGGACGAGCTGGAGAACGGCACTGCGGTCTCGGTGCCTGCACCGCGGGCGCAGGATCTGGGTGCCATCTTCTTCACCTCGGGCACGACCGGCCCGTCCAAGGGTGTGGCCATGCCGCATTCGCAGCTGTACTTCTTCGCTCAGGAAGTCGTGTCGCTGACCCGGCTGACACCCGCCGATCGCTACATGACGACGACACCGCTCTTCCACGGCAATGCCCAGTTCATGGCCGTCTACCCGGCACTCGTCGCAGGAGCGAGCGCGGTGGTGCATCCGAAATTCAGTGCGAGCCGGTGGATCGACATGGTGCGCGACTCGGGCGTCACGGTCACCAATTTCGTCGGTGTGATGATGGACTTCGCGTGGAAGCAAGCACCCCGCGACAACGACCGCGACAACAAGCTCCGCGCGGTGTACGCGGCGCCGATCGCCGACACGGTCGTCGAACAGTTCAAGGAGCGCTACGGTATCGAGGCGTTCGTCAACGCGTTCGGGCTGACCGAGACGTGCGCCCCGATCCTGACGCCGTACGGCGAGAAGATTCCGCCCGGTGCGGCAGGCAAGGTGGCGTCGGACTGGTTCGACATCAGGCTCGTCGACCCGGAAACCGATCGCGAGGTCCCGGTCGGGGAGGTCGGCGAACTCGTCGTGCGCCCGGTACAGCCGTGGACTTGCAGCATGGGCTACTACGGGATGCCGGAAAAGACGCTCGAAGCATGGCGGAACCTGTGGTTCCACACGGGAGATGCGTTGCGTCGGGACGAGGACGGGTGGTTCTACTTCGTCGACCGGTACAAGGATGCGCTGCGCCGACGCGGTGAGAACATCAGTTCCTACGAGGTCGAGCAGGCGGTTCTCGGACATCCGGCAGTGGTGGAATGCGCCGTCATCGGCGTTCCCGCCGACGTAGAAGCAGGTGAGGACGAGGTGCTCGCCGCGGTCGTGCTCAGCGAGAATGCCGATCCCGCAGCCATTCTCGAGTGGTGCGAAGGACGGATTCCAGCGTTCGCGACGCCGCGCTACGTCCGGTTCCTCGACGCGCTGCCCAAGACGCCGTCGGAGAAAGTGCGTAAGGCGGTTCTCCGCGACGAAGGCGTCACCGCGGATACGTTCGATCGCACTGCGGTGCCGGTCGCCTAGAGCAGGAGCAAGTCGATGGACTTTTCGAGCAACTCGACGCACGACGACATTCGTCAAGCGGTCAAGACACTGTGCAAGGCGTTCCCCGACGAGTACTGGATGGAGCACGACGAGAGTCACGAATTCCCCTGGGAGTTCTACAACGCTGTCGCAGAGGGCGGTTGGCTCGGGCTGACCGTTCCCGAGGAGTACGGCGGTGGTGGTCTCGGCGTGACCGAGGCGGCGATCGTCGAACGCGAGATCTCGGCGTCGGGCGCAGGTATGGGTGGATGCAGCGCAGTGCACATCGGGATCTTCGGATTCGAGCCGATCATCCACCACGGCAGCGAGGCGATGAAGAAGAAATACCTGCCGCGCGTCGTCACCGGAGAACTGCACACGTCGTTCGCGGTCACCGAACCCGACGCGGGAACCGACACCACCAATATCAAGACATTCGCGAAGAAGGTCGACGGCGGTTTCCTCGTCTCCGGGAAGAAAGTGTGGATCACGAAGGCGCAGGAAGCAGAGAAGATGCTGCTGCTGTGCCGCACCAGCCCGCGAGCCGACGGCGACAAGCGCACTGCCGGAATGACTTTGCTGTTCGCCGACATGGATCGCAGCAAGGTGCAGATTCGTCCCATCCCTAAGATGGGACGCAACGCCGTCGATACGAACGAGTTGTTCATCGACGAACTTTTCGTCGCGGACGACGACGTGGTCGGCGAGGTCGGCCACGGTTTCCGCACCATCCTGGGCGGGCTCAACGCCGAACGCGTCATCTCCGCCAACGCGGCGCTCGGTATCGGGGAAGCCGCGTTGCGTCGCGGCACGCAGTATGCGAAGGAACGCGAAGTGTTCGGCCGGCCGATCGGCAAGAACCAGGGCATCGCATTCCAGCTCGCCGAGGCACGTATCAAGCTCGATGCCGCGACCGCGGTCGTCGACAAGGCTGCCTGGATGGTCGACGCCGGTCTGCCGTGTGGACGAGAAGCCAACGCCGCGAAGTACTTGTGCGCCGAAGCGGGATTCTTCGCCGCCGATGCGGCCCTGCAGGTTCACGGTGGGTTCGGCTTCGGCAAGGAGTTCCACGTGGAACGGTACTTCCGCGAGTCACGGCTGATGCGGATCGCGCCGATCTCCCAGGAGATGGTTCTCAACTACACCGCCGAACACGTTCTCGGCCTTCCCCGTAGCTACTGAGAGGACAGCTGACATGCAGCCGTACCGCTCCATTCTGTTCGTTCCCGGCCATCGTCCACGATGGGTGGACAAAGCAGTTGCGTCCGGGGCGGACTGTGTCGTACTCGATCTGGAGGATTCGGTTCCCGCCGCCGAGAAGGAATCCGCTCGCGCCGTCGTCGCGGACTCGATCCGACGCGTCAGGGAAACGAACTCGGACGTCGGATTGTTCGTTCGCGTGAACCCCCTGGCCACCCGTCTGGCGGGAGCCGACCTGGAGTCGGTCGTCGTACCCGGGTTGACGGGAGTGTTCGCACCGAAGATCGAAAAAGCCGTCGACGTCCTGCAATACGATGCCTTGCTCGATCATTTCGAGGCGCGCAACGGCGTCGACGGACTCGAGTACATCGTTCCGGTCGAAACGGTGAAGGCGATCCACAACTGCCTGGAGGTCGCGACTGCGTCACCCCGCGTCGGCGCGATGATCGGGCCGTCGGCCGAACACGCCGACATCGCTCGCGAGGTCGGATACGAATGGACCGCCGAAGGACTGGAGACGCTGTACCTACGCAGCCGTGTTCTGCTCGCCTGCCGCGAGGCCGGGATTCATGCGCTCACCGGACTGTGGGAGGACCTCGAAAACCTCGATGGTCTACGAGCTTTCGCGACGAGGGGTCGGCAGCTCGGTTTCCGCGGCATGATCGCGATCCACCCGTCGCACGTCGAGACGGTCAACGAGGTCTTCAGCCCGACGCAGCAGGACATCGAGTTCTACCGCGGCATGGCGGAGGCGTACGAGAAGGCGGAGGCGCAGGGGACCGGCGCCCTGCGGTATCGCGGACTGCACATCGACAAGGCGCACTACGAAAAGGCCGTCCAGTGGTTGGAGCGCGCCGAAGCCATCACGAGAAGAGGCGAGAAGTAAGTGAGAGGACTGTATTTCGAAGAGTTCGAAGTCGGCAAGCACTACAAGCATGCAATGACACGAACCGTGACCGAAATGGACAACGTCATGTTCACGTCCTTGACGATGAACATCCAGCCGTTGCATCTCGACGCCGAGTTCTGCAAGGGGACCATTCACGGACAGCGGGTCTTCAACAGTCTCTTCACCGTGGCGCTGATCGGCGCGTTCCACGTGCCCGAGCTGACGATGGGTACGACGCTCGGCAACCTCGGCTACGACAAGGTCAAGTTCCCGAACCCGGTGTTCCACGGTGACACACTGCGGGCCGAGACGACCATCCTCGACAAGCGCGAGTCCAAGAGTCGCGACGACTCGGGCATCGTCTGGTTCGAGCACAAGGGATTCAATCAACGAGACGAGCTCGTCTGCCTCCTCGAACGCGTCGGCCTCATGGCCAAGCTTCCGGGAAGCGGAGCCGGCAGGAACGACCTGTCAGGGCAAGACCTGCAGAAGGAAGGTGCGTGAGATGACCGCAGTGGCAGAGGTACAACAGGATTGGGTTCCGAGCACGCGCACTCTGTTGATCGGGGACACCGACGCGTCGCCGCAGGGCGAGACATGGGATGTGTACAACCCGGCCACCGAGGACGTTCTCGCGACGGTCGGGGGAGCGTCGAGCAGCCAGGTCGACGCTGCGGTCGCCGCGGCACGGAAAGCGTTTCCGGCGTGGGCTGCATTGAGCGGCGCCGAGCGGTCGAAGTATCTGCATCGCTTCGCCGACGTACTCGAGAAGGCCGCCGACCGCCTGTTGCCCTCGATCGTCAACGAAGTCGGCTGCCCGGTCTCTCTGGCGTCGTACCTGCAGGTGAAAATGGCTGTCGACGAACATCTTCGGTGGGCAGCGGAGGCAGCGAAGACCGACCGTACGATCCATCTCGGCGAGTACGACAAGCCGGTCCCGACGATGAGCGACGTCGTTCACCAGCCGGTGGGAGTCGTCGCCGCCATCACCGGGTACAACTACCCGCTCAATCTGGCGATCTTCAAGTTCGGCGCCGCGCTCGCCGCGGGATGCACCGTGGTGCTGCTGCCGTCGCCGCGCACTCCGCTGACCACCCTCTTCCTGGGAGACCTGATCAAGGAAGCAGGGCTGCCGCCCGGCGTCATGAACGTCATCGTCGGTGGCGCCGATGTGGGGCAACAGCTCTCGTCGCATCCTGGCGTCGATCGCGTGTCCTTCACCGGCTCCGACGGCGTCGGCGCGAAGATCATGGAACAGGCAGCAGCGAACCTCGCGGGGGTGACGCTCGAACTCGGGGGCAAGTCGCCGAGCATCGTCCTCGAAGGCGTGGACGTCGAGAAGATCGCCGTCGAGATGCATCTCCGCTGGGCACGTAACGGAGGCCAGGGATGCGCGGCTCTGGCCCGGCTCCTCGTGCACGACAGCGTGTACGACCAGTTCCTCGAGGCGGGCGCGTCGGCGTTCGATCAGATGGTCGTCGGCGATCCATGGGATCCGGCCACCAACATCGGCCCGATGATTCGTCCCGATCACCAGGCTCGCGTCAACGGTTTCGTCGACGGCGCGATCGACGACGGTGGCAGGAAGCTGCTCGAGGTCACCAAGCCGTTGCCCGAGAAGGGGTGGTTCGTCAATCCTGTTCTGCTGGGCGACCTTCCGCACAGTGCTCGGGCAGTACAGCAGGAGATCTTCGGCCCGGTGGCCGTCATCGTGCCCTTCAAGGACACCGAAGAAGCCATTCGGCTGGCAAACGACACGGCCTACGGACTCGCCGCCAACGTGTGGTGCGACGACCCGATCGAGGCGCGGCGCGTTGCCGAGCAAGTGCGTGCGGGCACCGTGTGGATCAACGGCGGCGGCGCGATGCGTCCGGACGCCCCGTTCGGTGGGTACGGACGGTCCGGTGTCGGCCGTGAACTGGGCGAATGGGGAATGAAGGAATACCTAGAGGTCAAGCACATTCAGTGGAGGATTTGATGGGTGCCACCGGACCTCTGGCAGGGGTGAAGGTCGTCGAACTCGGCACGATGTACGCGGCACCGACTGCGGGACGCATGCTCCGCGATTTCGGGGCCGACGTCGTCAAGGTCGAAGACCCGACGTCGGGCGACTATGCGCGGCAATGGGTTCCGCAGAAGGAGGGGCTCTCGCTCGGGTTTTCACGACTCAATGCCGGGAAGCGTTCCGTCGGAATCGATCTCCGTGACGCAGAGGGGCGCGCGCTGGTCGAGAAGCTGATCGCGGGTGCCGACGTCGTGATCGAGTCGTTCCGTCCCGGCCGGCTCGAGGCATGGGGGCTCGGGTTCGACGAGCTGCGCCGAAACAATCCGGGCTTGGTGATGGCACGGGTTTCGGGCTTCGGCCAGACCGGACCCAACCGGCTCTTGCCGGGATTCGGCACGGTTGCGGAGACGGCGAGCGGTTTCGCGAACGTCAACGGATGGCCCGAATCCCCGCCGACGTCGCCGCCGTTCGGTTTCGCGGATTCGATCGCAGGCCTCGCCGCAGCGATGGGCGTGGCAATGGCGCTGTTCAAGCGCGAGAAGACCGGTGTCGGTGAGGAAGTCGACGTAGCTCTGTACGAGCCGCTGATGTTCATCGTCGGTGACATGTTTCTCAAGTACACGGCGACGGGAGAGATACAGCAGCGAATCGGCAACTCGACCGGCGCGGCATCACCGCGCGGAATCTACGAGGCCGCCGACGGCAAGTTTCTGTCCATTGCCGCGTCGAACCAGGCCATTGCCAAGCGGCTGTTCGCCGCGATGGGGAAGGCCGAGGTGATCGAGGATCCGCGCTACGCGACCAACGCGGATCGCCTACGCAACAACGACGACGTTCAGAAGATGGTGATCGACTGGTGCAGGACGATGCCGAGAGCCGAGGTACTGAGCACTCTCGAGAAGTTCGAGGTGGTCAGCGCCCCGGTCAACGATGCGTCCGATGTCGTAGAGGACCCGCACTTCCTCGAGCGGACTCTGGTGGAGATCACCGGTAACGACGTCCTCGGCAAGGTTCTGATGCCGGGGCCGGTCCTGCACATGAAGGGCTACGACGGCCCGGTGTACGACGGCGTTCCCGGGATCGGCGAGCATACTGCCGAGATCCTGACGGGCGAACTCGACTTGACCGCAGACGAACTCGGCGCACTCGCGCGTCGCGGGATCGTCAGCGCATAGATCCGAGAACGTGGTCGACCAACGTGCGGGCGTACTCCTCGGAGTGCGCCCGCACTTCGTCGTCCAACGACTTCGGGGTGCTGAGCGTGTGGAGAATGATCGCTCCGAGCAGTGTTTCGAGGAGCAGCGTGACCGAGGTGTCGGCGGGCAGTTCTCCGCGTGCGATGGCCCTGCGGACCATGTCGCGAGCGGCGAGGGTCTGCGAATCCCGGAACTCGGCGAACTTGTCGGTGACGCCGGGAATGGTGTTGCCCTCGATCGCCATGCGAAAGATGGCTCGACCGGCGCTTCCGAGATACAGACCCATGGTGTGGCGGGCGAGCTCCAGGAGATCGGTACGGATGTCTCCCGAGTCCTGCGTGGCTACCACGGCAATGCGGTCCTCGATGGCGTCCTGCAGCAAGGTGGTCTTGTTGGGCCATCGAAGGTAGATCGACGCCTTGCCGACGGATGCCTGCCTGGCAACGGTCTCGATGGAGAACTTGGCCCATCCCCGGGTTCCGAAGATGTCGACTGCAGCGTCGAACACGCGTCGTTCCAGGTCCGGGTCGCGGGGGCGACCCGTCTTGGAATTGTCCGACACTGCCGTCTCCTGTCGCTCGAACATTTTGTGAGCTGAACCACTCGAAACCATTGATTCAGGCCTGGACTGAGTGTACGTTCTCATTTACGGACGAAGAACGTTCAGAAACGTTCCGCCTTCCGATGACTCGGGAAGGCGTTCTCCCTCTTCATGATTGGTGGGCGCAATGGCGCTGTTGCAGCGATACCGCGTGCTCGACTTCACCGATGATCGTGGCTTGCTCGCAGGCCGGATCCTCGCGGATCTGGGCGCGGACGTCGTGCAGGTGGAACCCGTCACCGGCAGTTCAGCTCGTACCGCGGAACCGATGGGTGCGCACGGGTCCTACTTCTGGGATACGTACGCCGCGAACAAACGCGGCATCGCGGTGGACTTCGACGACGCGCAATCGCGCGCGCATCTCGACGACCTGATCGCGCAGGCGGACGTCGTCATCGAGTCCGCGGGCCCGGGCGGAATGGAGTCGCTCGGGCTCGGCTTCGACAAGCTGCACGTTCGACACCCGCGGCTGATCTACGTCTCGATTTCGGCGTTCGGTTCGACAGGCCCGAAAGCACGGTACGCCGCGAGCGATCTTGCCGTGTGGGCGGCGGGTGGCCCGCTCGATCCGCACCGAGAGGGCGATCGTCCTCCGGTTCGTATCTCTATTCCCCAGGCGTTTCTGCACGCGGCTGCCGATGCAGCAGACGGCGCCCTGTTCGCGTTGCTGGCTCGTGAGCGTTCCGGCCGGGGCCAGCACGTCGACGTGTCTGCGCAGGCGTGTCTCGGAACCGCCACTCTCGGTAGGGTTCTGGCCCATACCGCAGGCGATGTGGCGCCCGAGTGGGAGAAGCTCGTCGACGGCCCCGCGAAGAAGATGGACCAGTCCGGCAGTGGGTCCGGTACGGATCCGGCGAAGAAGAAATGGATCTGCGTCGACGGGTTGATCGAGTTCCACCTCTCCGTCGGGCCGGCGTCCGGTGCGTTCACGACGGCGTTCTTCGAATGGATGGCGGCAGAGAACGAGGAGTACGCAGAGTACGCCGCGATCGATTGGCGGACGGTGCCGGAGATGGCGGCTCGCGGGGAATTCGACAGCACTCGGCTGGACGAGGCCCGCAGTGCTGTCGCCCGTTTCCTGGCAGGCAAGACCAAGAACGAGGTTCTCGAGGCTGCGCGGGAGCGCCGGCTTCTGTGCGTGCCGGTCTACGACACCGGCGACGTCGTGTCCAGTCCTCAGCTCGGCGCACGCGGGTTCTACTCGACGGTGTCCGACGCCGCCGGCCGGCAGATCCGACTGCCAGGCGCGTTCGCGAAGATCACCGGGGAAACACTGTCGGTGCGCACGGCGGCCCCGACGCTCGGCCAGCACACCGACGAAGTACTCGGCGAGTGGGTCGGCGACCGGGCGATGGAGAACGCGTCGTGAAGCCGCTGGACGGGGTCAAGGTTCTCGACATGTCGTGGGTCGTAGCAGGGCCGCTGGTCGGGCGGGCGCTCGCCGACGCAGGGGCGACGGTCGTTCGAGTGGAGTCGGGGACCAAGGTCGAGACGGCCCGTCTGATGCCTCCGTTCGAGAACGGCATCGCGGGACACGAGAACTCTGCGCTGTACGGAAACGTCAACGCGGGCAAACTCGGTGTCTCACTGGACCTTCGGGTGCCCGAGGCGCGTGAGGTCGCACGATCGCTCGCGAACTGGGCCGACGTCGTCCTCGAGTCCTACGCGCCGGGTCGAATGAAGAAGTGGGGGCTCGAGTACGAGACGCTGCGCGAGACCAACCCGGGTCTGATCATGGTCAGCAGTTCCATCAACGGTCAGGACGGTCCCTACAGCGGACTCGCCGGGTACGGAAACGTCGGCGCAGCGCTGTCCGGGTTCCAATCCGTGGTGGGATGGGCGGATCGACTCCCCGTCGGACCCTTCGGGCCGTACACCGACTATCTCGCACCACGTTTCGGGCTCGCGGCACTTCTCGCGGCACTGTTGAGACGTCAACAGACCGGCGTCGGAACCTACATCGACATCTCACAGGTCGAAGCAGGCGCGTATCTCCAATCTCCCTACCTGGCCAAGTATTTCGCGGAGGGCGATGTGGTCGAGCGTCGTGGGAACTCCGACCCCGCACTCTCCCCGAACGGGGTGTATCCGTGTGCGGACAATCGTTTCATCGCGATCACCGCAGGCGACGACGACCAGTGGCGCATGTTGGCCACGATCATGAATGTTCCGGACGCGATCGACGAGTTCGGCGCTGCCGGTGACAGAATCGACCGCGCCGACGAGGTCGACGACCTCGTCGCCGACTGGACCGCGCGTCACCGAGCGCAGGATCTCGAAGACCTGCTGCAGCGCGTGGGTATCGCAGCCTACGTGTCGGCCGACAGCCGGGCTTTCTGTGAGGATCCGCAGCTTCGTCACCGTGGTCACCTCGTGGAACTGAATCATCCTCTGCACGGGAGGGTCACCGTCGAGGGTCCGCGGTACCAGCTCGGCGACACACCGCTGAGTGTCGACCGTGCCGCGCCGGTGTGCGGCCAGGACAACGATTACGTATTGCGCGACATCCTCGGCTTCTCGGCCGAACGAATCGACGCACTGAAAAACGAAGGGGCACTGGCATGACCGCAGAATTGACGGATACCCGTCCGTCGTGGGTGGCGGAGTGGGACGAACTCGTCGACCGCGTCGGCGAAGACTTCTCGGACGGCAGTATCCGCTGGGGCGGTGACCCGGTGGAATCGGGTACCGTCCGCCGATACCTCGAACCGCTCGAGATCGACAGTCCGATCCACCACGACGAGAACGCGGCTCGCGCAGCGGGTTTCGAGGGCGTCATCGCCCCGGCGACGGGTCTTCTGTCGTGGGCGATCGCCGCGATGCGAAACCCGGGCGAGGAGACGCTCTACGGCGACGAGGCGCGCGACGCTCAGCCGACTCGTAGTCCGATCAACAACGAGGACCCCTATCCGGGACCCACGACGAGCGGATTTCTCACGGCGAGCATGGAACTCGATTTCGTGCGTCCCGTCGTTCTCGGCGAGCGACTCGGCAACCGGGGGCGGCGTCTGATCTCGTGCAGCCCCAAGCAGACATCGTTGGGACGCGGTGCATTTCTCTCGTGGGAGAACGACATCGTCAGCGACCGCGGCGACGTCGTCGCCCGAGTCCGCAATGTCGTGTACGCCTACAACCCAGTGAGCGAGGAAGACAGATGACGACATATTTCGACGACGTCACCGAAGGTGAGCAGTTGCCGGTGCCCGAGTACCCACTGTCGATGTATCGACTGGTGATGGCCGCGGGATCGAACCGCGACTTCAACTCCATTCACCACAACTCCGAATACGCGAAGGCGTCCGGCGCGCCCGAAGCGTACGCGAACGTCCTGTTCCTGATGGGGATGTGGGAGCGCGCGGTGCGGGACTGGGCAGGCGATCGCGCAGTGATCGGTTCGGTCAAGGGATTTTCGATGAAGAAGTTCAACCTGGTGGGGACGACGACCACCGTGCACGGAACCGTCGTCGCCAAGGAGCTTCGTGGCGACAAGGGCGTCGTCACCGTCGAGTTGGTGAGTCGTAACTCGGGTGTCGTGACCGTCGGTCCCGGCACGATCGAAGTCGAACTGCCACTGCAGGAAGTACGCGTATGACGGCGTCCATTGCCGGTCTCGGCATCACCGAGATGGGCAGAATCTACGGGAAGACGGCAACCAACTTCGGCGCCGACGCGGTGCGCAGAGCTGCTGCCGACGCGAGCATCGAACTGAACGAGATCGACGGTCTGCTGATCAGCGGTGGTGTCACCGACGAGCTCGGCCTTCCGCTCGCGCAGGAGTTGGGACTCACGGACCTCGCGCTGCTGTCGGTCATGCAGTCGTATGGTTCGACCGCGGGCGCCATGGTCCAATTCGCCGCTCTCGCAATCGAAGCAGGGCAGGCAACTACTGTCGCCTGCGTGTTCGCCGACGCGCCGCTCAAGGAGCGCGTGTCGACGGGTGCGTCGTACGCCCAGGCGAATTCCAGTGGAGTCGGGTGGGAAGGAATTCTCGGTTCGACCGGTGTCAACAGCGCCAACTCGCTGTACGCACTCGCCGCCAACCGACACATGCAGACCTACGGGACCACCTCCGAGCAGCTCGGTTCCGTTGCCGTGGCGCAGCGCGCGTGGGCCGCCCTGAATCCGCTGGCGCAGATGCGTGATCCGATCACGCTCGCCGACCATCAGGAATCTCGGATGATCAGTTCGCCGTTTCACCTGCTCGACTGCTGCCTGGTTTCCAACGGTGGTGTTGCGGTCATCGTCACCAGTGGGGAACGCGCGCGGGATCTTGCTCAGCCGCCCGTGGACATCCTGGCATCGGCGCAATGCCATCCGGGTCACTTCATGCGTAGGAACGAAGACTTCGGATTGGTCAGCGGCGCAGCACAATCGGGGCCAAAGGCCTTTGCTCGAGCGGGTCTGACGCCGTCCGACATCGATGTGGTCGAGCTCTACGACTGCTACACCTACACGCTGATGATCTCGCTCGAGGACTACGGCTTCTGCGCCAAGGGTGCAGGCGGGGAGTTCGTGTCGACACCGGGCGTTCTCGGTCCCGACGGCTCGCTCAAGGTCAACACCGGCGGTGGACAGTTGTCCTCGTACTACATGTGGGGAATGACGCCGTTGTCCGAGGCGATCATTCAACTTCGGGGTCAAGCCGGTGCGCGTCAGGTCGACAAGCACGACACCGCGCTCGTGTCCGGTAACGGCGGCGTACTCGATCACCACTCGACTCTTCTGTTGGGAGCAGGCCGATGACTGCAATGCTGTCGATCCCGCTGACCGCGGTACGCCGAGACGCGCAGACGGCGGACTTCTTCGACGGAACCGCTCGCGGGCAATTTCTCCTCCGCGAGAAGATCTCCACCGGAGAGCTTTTCACGCCGCAGACTGCAGTAACCGACGAATCCGACTACCGCTGGGTACCCGCCAGTGGCCGCGGACGAGTCATCTCCTGGACGACCGTGTACGGCCGCAACGCCGAACGAGAGGTCGTCCCACAACATGTGCTCGCCGTCGTCGAACTCGACGAGGGCCCCTGGTGGTGGACCCGCCTCGTCGCCGACTCCGACGTCACGACCGGCGCGTCCGTCCACGCCGAATTTCACAAATCCGGCGCAGCCGACGAGCACGAGTTCGTGCCCGTTTTCGTGCTCGACTGAACCCACACCCTTTTCGGAATGGAACCCAAGATGGACGTTCTGACCGCGATCAAGAAGTCGCCGATCTCCCGATATCAGTACAAAGTGCTCGCAGCCTGTCTGCTCGTCATCACCATCGACGGGTTCGACGTGTTCGTGATGGGCTTCGTTCTCCCACATCTGCCCGACGGATTCTTCGACGGCAACGCCGAGAAGGGCTACCTGCTCAGTGCAGGCCTGGCAGGCATGGCGGTGGGATCGATATTCCTCGCCCCTCTCGCCGACAGGATCGGGCGACGGCGTCTCATCCTCTGGGGCTTGGTGATCAACCTCGCCGGATTGGTCGCGTCGGCGATGTCTCCGAATGTGGAAGCCCTCATCGCCGCCCGCTTCGTCACCGGAATCGGTATCGGCGGTATGGCCGCCAGCCTGATCGTTCTCGTCCAGGAGATGTCGTCGGAAAAGCGCAGAAACACCATCATGGGTGTTTATTCGATCGGCTTTCCTCTCGGTAGCCTCGTCGGCGGTGGTATCGGCGCGCTGCTCGTGGCTGCATTCGACGGTGCGTGGCAGGTCATGTTCGTCTTCGGTGCGATCATCACGGCGGGCGCCGTCGTCGTCACGGTCGCCATGATCCCGGAGTCGGTGGACTTCCTGATCAACAGGAACACCCCTGAAGCCGACGCTCGAATTCGGTCGTTCGTCGCGAAGCTGAACAACCCCACGATCGACCCGAATGCCCGGCCTGCGCTGGCTCCGGTCGTCGAGAACAACGCGTCGGTGCGCGGTCTGTTCGCCGGCGGAACGTACTACCGGACATTGCTCACCTGGGTGATGTACTCCTGCTTGATGTCCGCGTTCTATTTCGCCAACACGTGGACACCCCAATTGGTCAAGGAGTCCAGCGGTAGCGCGGACCTGGGCACGACCGCCGGACTGATCCTCAGCTTCGGCGGACTGGTCGGCGCCCTCGTCTTCGGCGCCTGGACGCTGAAGATCTCGGCCGGCCGTCTGTTGTGGACGTCCATGGCCATCGCTGCGGTCGCGATCCTCGCGTTCGCATCGCTGTTCGGTCACCCGGGCATCGCAATCGCGTTGACCGTCGCCGTCGGCCTGTTCACGTACATCGCGATCACCGCGGCCGCAGCCGTCGTGCCGTTCCTGTACCCGGTCGGGGTGCGTTCGACGGCGATCGGGTGGATGCTCGGGATCGGTCGTCTGTTCTCCATATCCGCTCCGATCGCCGTGGGTTACGCGTTGGCCGTGTTCGCGCCGCAGACTCTGTACTACTTCTCTGCTGTACCGATGGCGGTCGGCGCTGTTGCCACGTATCTGCTGTGGAAGCACACTCGCGGCGAGAGTGCGCCGACGACCGCTGTGGCCGAATCGATTTCGGGGCACCCGCCCTTCGTGAAGGAAGGCTGAGCATGCAGGACAAGAGGGTTCTCGTCACCGGCGGTGGCTCGGGAATCGGACGGGCCATCGCGGTGGAGGCGGCTGCACAGGGAGCCGAGACCGTCGTCGTCGCGGACATCTCGGCAGAACTGTTGGCCGAGACCGAAGCTCTCGTTGCGGCAGCGGGGGCCAAGAGCGTCGTACTTCGTGTCGACGTGTCCGAGAGCGACCAGGTCCGGTCCATGATCGACGACGCGGTCGCCGCGGCGGGTGGGCTCGACACGCTCGTGAACAATGTCGGCGTCATCGACACGGGCTTCGTGCACGCGGATCGAGCGAATGTCGTGGACCTCCCCGAGGACGTCTGGGACGCCGTCATGACGATCAACGTCAGGTCCATGTGGCTCGCGACGAAATATGCTGCGCCGCAGCTTCGTACGTCCGATCGAGGGCCGTCGATCGTCAACGCGGCGTCCGTCTCCGGCATGATGGGGTACCGGACTGCTGCCTATTCGGTCAGCAAGGCAGCGGTGATCCAGTTGACCAAGGTCACGGCGATCAACCTGGCGAACGAGGTCCGGTGCAACAGTTTCAGCCCGGGTAGCTTCAGAACGTCGATGTCGCAGCGGCACATCGACGCAGCCGCCGACCCGATCGAACAGGAACGGAACATGAGTGGGGCGCACCTGATCCCGCGGTTGGGCGATCCGGTCGAGGCCGCGCGGGTGGCGTGCTTCCTCGGGTCGGACGCCGCGTCGTTCATCACGGGCGCCAATGTCCCCGTCGACGGCGGGACCATGGCGTGGCGGGGTCTGCGGGCCTGATCGGCCGCCGTCGAGGGTACAGGCGTTTCGCTTACATTCCGCCGTCGACGGTGATGATCGAACCGGTCGTGTAGCTGGACGCGTCGCTGGCGAGATACAGTGCAGCGCCGACGATTTCGTTCGGATCACCGCCGCGCTTGGCCGCGAATGTCTCGGCACGCTTGGCGAACGCGTCCATGTCCCACGCGTTCGAGACGTCGGTGAGGAAGGTGCCCGCCATGATGGCATTGGTCCTCACCGACGGACCGAACGTCTTCGCCAGCCCCACGGTGATCGCGTTCAGTCCGGCCTTGGCAGCGGCGTAGGGGAGGACATCCGGCCTGGGCTTCGTCGACGCTGCGCTCGAGATGTTGATGATCGAGCCGCCGTTGCCCTGGGCCATCCGCGTTCCCACCAGTGCGGCCAACCTGAACGGTCCCTTCAGATTCACCCCGAGGACCTTGTCGAACAGAGTCTCGGAGATGGTGTCCACGGAGTCGTAGAGCGGCGACATACCAGCGTTGTTGATCAGCACATCCACCTTCCCGAAGTGCTCGTACGACGCGTCGACGAGGTCGTCGAGTGCGTCCCATTTCCCGACGTGGGCCGCAATCGGTAAGGCACGCCTGCCCGTCGACTGCGAGATCTCTTTCGCGGCGAGCTGGCAGGATTCGAGATCCCGACTCGCGATGATCACGTCCGCACCTGCCTGTGCAAGACCGAAGGCCATTGCCTTACCGAGACCACGGCTTCCGCCCGTGATCAGCGCTACGCGTCCGCTGAGGTCGAATTGGGCGGGGGCGTCGTACTCGGGCATGTATTTCTCCTGATTCGGACCACGGACTGCAATTGATGAGTATGGTAATCATAGATACATGAATGGAGGCGCTGTGTCGGAATCGGAACAGAAACTGTTCGACCTACCGAGTAAGTATGTCGAACTACAGGCTGAAGCACGGGCACTTGCCGAATCCGTCCGTGACATCGCCGATCGGGCGGACGAGTCGGACAGCATCGATGTCGACGTGCGGAAACGGCTGCAGGCGACCGGGCTCGCCGGAGTGACGGTGCCGAAGGCGTTCGGGGGACGGTTCGAGGCGGTCGACTCGCTGGCGGTCACGGTGGTACGCGAGCGGCTCGCTGCGGAGTGTGCGCACCTGGACTCGCTGTTCGCGATGCAGGGGATCGGCAGCTACGGGCTTGCGGTCGGCGGAACACCCGCCATGCAGGAGTACTGGCTACCCAAGGTCGCGAACCTCGACGCGATCGCCGCGCTGGGGCTCACGGAACCACACGTCGGTTCCGATCTGAAGGCGTTGACGACGTCGATCGAGGAAGTCGACGGGCAGCTCGTGGTCAACGGGCACAAATCGTTCATCACCAACGGCGGCGACGCCGACTTCTACAGCATCCTCGGGCGGGAGGGTGACGGTTACTCGCTGGTCCTGATTCCCGCAGACGCTCCGGGCGTCACTACCGAGCGCCCTCATCAGATCATCGCACC
This sequence comes from Rhodococcus sp. BP-261, assembly GCF_019835205.1. Taxonomy (NCBI): domain Bacteria; kingdom Bacillati; phylum Actinomycetota; class Actinomycetes; order Mycobacteriales; family Nocardiaceae; genus Rhodococcus; species Rhodococcus sp. BP-261. Next base: position 53,926 of record NZ_JABUCO010000010.1, read on the forward strand.
GCACGTGTTGTCCGACGTCGTCCTGAACGATGTTCGGGTACCGCTCGATCATCGAATCGGTCAGCCGGGCAAGGGCTTCTCGCTCGTCCTGGCTACTCTTGCCACGTTCCGTGTGTCGGTCGCCGGCGCTGCGGTCGGGCTGGCGGAGGCTGCCCTGAAAGAGGCGCTACGTCACGCGAACGCGCGAGAACAGTTCGGTGTCAGTCTTTCTCGTCTCGGCTCGGTGCCCGAGCATCTGGCGTTGTGCTGGACGGACATCGAGATGGCCAGGTCGTTGACCTACCGGGCCGCTGCCGCGTCGGCGCGCGACGCACGTGCCAATCTGCACCTGTCGTCGATGGCCAAGGTCGCGGCAACGGAAGTCGCGGGCCGTGTGGTGGATCGGGCCGTGCAGGTGATGGGCCGCTACGGCATCACGCGGGGAAGCGTCATCGAAAGGCTGTACCGAGAAGCGCGCCCGATGCGCATCTACGAAGGATCCACCGAGGTCATTCTCGATTCGCTGGCGAAGCAACTCGTCAAGGGAGACGTTCTGTAGGTCGGCTACTGCGTAGCTCTCACACCGCCCACGTGTGATCCACCGTGGGCGGTGTCGTCGTGCCCTGACATGGGCAGCCCGTGGCCGAAATCGCCCTTGACGCAACGGAATTGATGAATATGATTGGCCTTGATGTGACAACCATCACGTAGCGAGGAGCCTGTCATGACGTCCCGCCCTGGAATCGAGAACACCCTCAGCCGCTATGCGCTGGGGTACGACGATCATCATCCCGAGATGATCGAGGCGTCCTTCACCAAGGACGCGGTGTTGTCCATGAAGATCGCCGACGGAGATCCCATCGGCCCGTTCGAGGGAATCGACGCCATCATGGAGTTGATGAACGGGTCGGCGCATGCGCAGTCCGACCAGCGGCGGCACCTGACGACCAATATCCTGATCGACGACCTCGATGCCGAACACGCGAAAGTCGTGTCCTACCTGTCGATCGTCTCGGTCGCCGACGGAGCCCTGACCGTTCTGTCGTGCGGCAAGTACGAGGACGAGTTCACCGAGGTGGACGGTACGTGGCTGATTTCCAAGCGGCACATCGCCCTCGACCTCCCGTACTGAGGTAGACGACGTGCTCAATCAAGGACTCATACCGGCCAAGTGGGCGGCGCTGACGCCGAACAAGCAGGCTGTCTTCGACGTTCCGAACGACCGACGAATCACGTTCTCCGAGCTCGACGAGCGCGTGCGCCGGCTCGCCAACGGTCTGCGAGGGTTGGGGCTGGACAAAGGCGATCGCGTCGCGGTGCTCACGCGCAACAGCGTCGAGTTCCAGGAACTCTACTTCGCGGTGGGCCGAGCGGGACTTGTTCTGCAGCCGCTGAATTGGCGCCTGGGTACGAAGCAGATCATCGGATTGATCGCGGACGCTCGACCCAGGGTGATCATCACTTCGTCGGAATGGTCCGAGGTCAGAAATGACATGCAGAGGACGGTCGACGTCGACCACTGGCTCGAATTCGGACCCGGTTCCGACGGCTCCTACGACGAACTCCTGGCACGATCGAGCGCCGAGGAGCCTGTCTGGACACCGTCGATCGGCGGCGACGATCCCTTCTTCATCCTCTACACCGGTGGTACGACGGGTGAATCCAAGGGCGCGATTCACACCCACACCAGCGCGGCCAACGGAATGCTGAACCAGACTGTCGCAGAACGCGTCGTCCCCACCGACGTCTACATGCTGACCGGGCAGATGTACCACATTCCCGTCGTGCTCTCGATGAACTACATGAAGCACGGATGCCCGGTCGTGCTGGTCAATTTCGAGGCGCAGCAAGCGCTGGAGATCATCGAGTCCGAGAAGGTCTCGGCATTTCTCGGGATCACGACGATGCTGAACTGGATGATGGCGGTACCGAACTTCGCCTCCTACGACCTGTCGAGTCTGCGCAATATCCAGTACGGCGGAGGACCGATGCCGTCGACCATCGTCCGGTCTGCTCTGGAATCGTTCCCCTGCACGCTGATTCAGGGATACGGTCAGACGGAGGGCACGACGATGTCCTTCCTGTCGCAGGAGGATCACCTCGCGGCGGTCAAGGGGCACGATGTTCATCGGCTGAAATCCTGCGGGCGTGAGGGTTTCGTCACGACCATTCGAGTGGTCGACGCGTTCGGTGACGAAGTTCCGCGCGACGGCAGGACGCCGGGTGAGATCGTCGTTCGGTCCGAATCGAACATGATCGGATACCTGAACCGTCCGGAGTTGACGAAGGACACGTTGCGAGACGGCTGGATGTGGACCGGTGACATCGCGACGTGGGACGAGGACCGATACATCTACATCGTCGACCGCGCCAAGGACATGATCATCTCGGGCGGCGAGAACATCTTCAGTGTGCAGGTCGAGGAGGCGATCGGCGCTCATCCGTCGGTGCTCGAATGCGCGGTCATCGGCATTCCGGACGACGAGTGGGGCGAAGCGGTCAAGGCCGTGGTCGTGCTGAAGCCCGGAACGTCTGCCTCCGAGCAGGACATCATCGATGTCGCGAAGAAGAACCTGGCGTCGTACCAGAAGCCTCGGTCCGTGGACTTCGTGTCGGCTCTGCCCAAGGCGCCGACGGGGAAGATCATGAAGCGCGATCTACGCGCACCCTACTGGGAGGCTGCGGGCCGGACCGTATGACCGAGGACGAACTGACCGGTCTCGTCGGCACACGGATGCCGGGAGGGGTGCGGACGCTCGAGAAGTGGTGGGTCACACTCGTGCTCGACGCCATGGAGTGTTCACCGAGCGACGGCGCTACCCACCCCACGTTCGTGTTCCTGGTCGCAACCGGCTCGATGGGATGGACGTGGAACGAGTTGTTCGCGGTGTTCGACGCGACCGAGGAGGACGGGCCCATGTTCGGCGAGACGGACACCGAAGTGCATCGTCCGCTGCAGGCCGGTGCTACCTACACCGTACGGGGCGAGATAGTCTCCGCCGCACGCAAAGTGGGAAAGAAGACGGGTGTGTTCGACATCGTCGGCTATCGCCTGGACGTCATCGAGGAGTCCGGTACGGTCGCAGCGAGTACGACCAACTCGATCGTGTTTCCCCGTCGGGGAGCGTCGACATGAAACCGACCGTAGGACAGACGCTTCCGACACGGACGATCGAATCGGTGAACGCCGAGAAGATGAAGCTGCTGTCGGCGTTGATGCGCGATCCCAACCCGATCCATTTCGACGTGGCCTCCGTCGAAGCGCTCGGTATGGGGTCGAGAACCGTCAATCAAGGACCGAGCAACATGGCCTACGTGCTGTCGATGCTGGGGGAGTGGGCCGGCGGAACCGATCGAATCACGCACTATCGCTTTCGATTCCTCGGCAACGTCTTCGCCGGGGACAGGCTGGAGGCGTCGGGAACCGTGACGTCCGTGGAGGACGTCGACGACGGACTCGCTGTGCAATGTGCGCTGTCGTTGACCGTCGTCGGCGGACACGAGGTGCTCACCGGAACCGGAACGGTTCGACTGGACAAGGTTTGAACACGAAAGGAGGGCACATGTCAGGTCGTCTCGAAGGCAAGGTCGCGTTCATCACCGGCGCCGCACGTGGCCAAGGCCGAAGTCACGCACTCAGGTTGGCGCAAGAAGGTGCCGACATCATCGCCGTCGACATCTGCGAGGACATCGACACCGTCACGCCGTTCTACAGGCTCGCAACCGAAGAGGAACTCGCCGAGACGGTGAGCCAAGTCGAGGCTCTCGATCGCCGCATCGTCGCTCGGCGAGCAGATGTCCGTGACGTCGACGCACTGCAAGCCGTGTTCGACGAGGGTGTCGCCGAACTGGGCCGCATCGACATCGTCGTCGCCAACGCCGGCATCGCGACGTACGGCTTGTCGTGGGAGCTCACGTCGGAGCAGTGGAAGGACATGATCGACGTCAATCTCACGGGAGTCTTCCACACCGCCAAGGTGGCCATCCCCACGCTGATCGCAGCAGGCCGCGGCGGCTCGATCGTGTTCACCAGTTCGATCGGTGGGCTCAAGGGCATTCAGCACGTGGCGCACTACGTGGCAGCCAAACACGGCATCGTCGGCCTCATGCGCACGATGGCCAACGAACTGGGGCCACACAGGATCCGCGTCAACACTGTGCACCCGACCAACGTCGACACCCTCATGATTCAGAATCCCGGCACCTATTCGATGTTCGCGCCCGGGGATCCGGAACCGAACCAGGACAAGGCGATGCCGGGATTCATGTCTCTGAACACGTTGCCGGTGCCGTGGATCGACCCCGTCGACATCAGCAATGCCGTGCTCTATCTCTCCAGTGACGAAGGTCGATACGTCACCGGTGTCACCCTGCCCGTGGACGCGGGCGCCTACGTCAAGTGAAAGGACACACCATGACCATTGCTTTCGAAGGTCTCGTTTCCGCGGACCTCGCCTATCGTGCTCAGGCCGCGCTGTACAGCTACGCCTGGGCCGCGGATTCCGGTGATCTGGACACGCTGCGCGACATGGCACTCGAGGATATCGCCGTCACCCAGTCCACCCAGGAGAAGCAGGGCCGAGAGGCATTCCTCGACATCTATCGGGCGTTCGCCGCCTCCGATACCGAACTCTCACGCCATGTCGTGACCAACACGGTGGTGACGAACGAAGGTGACGGCGTCCGTATCGACGCGTACTTCGAGGCCACCCTGTTCACCTCCGGGAGCACCTCACGCATCTTCGGCCGCTACTCCGACTCGCTCGTCGAGGTCGACGGCTCTTTGAAGCTGAAGCACAAGCGTATCTTCGTGGACCGCGTGATGGCACTGCCCGTCGCCACCGACGCGTTCGTGCCCTACGGCTCCGACAAGTCGTGAGTCGCGTCGGGATCGACGACAACGAGAACCTGGAATCGGTCCGCGCGTCCGAGGCCGGGCGTGCGGAACTGATTGCCGCGCAGACCGAATGCACGTTCGCGTTCACCACCGAAGCGGGTTGGCCGGCAGGCGTCGTCATGAGCTACCTGTTCACGCGCGACAGGTTCTGGCTGACGGCGGCGGCCGGGCGCGCCCACGTCCGCGGAGCTGTCCGCGACCCACGTGTCACGTTGGTGATCTCCAATGCGGGAACTGCGTTGCCGGGCCGTCGCATGGTGTCGATTCGCGGTACTGCCACCGTTCATCGGGAGGCCTCGGTGAAGAGTTGGTTCTATCCGGAGTTCGCGCAACATCTCGCGCCCGACGATCCCGACGCCTTCGTTGCACTTCTGGACAGTCCGGAGCGGGTGGTTCTGGAGGTCGAACCCGTTCGTGTTGCCGTCAGCCATGATTCGACCAAGATGCCGGGCGACGGCCGCGGCGGTCAGGTGCGGTAGGTGTTCCAGGTGGGCGCGGATTCGGGATAGTCGGCTTCGGCGTACCGAGTCTGCGGCCACCTGATGCGTTGGTTCGTACGGAAGCTCGACGCCATCGCCTCGACCGGGACGGCGTACATGAACGACACCTCACGATGCTCGAATCGCCATCCGTCGGCGAATCGGTAACGGTCCGTGTAACGAAACGCGCTGAGCATCAATGTGTCTCGTACTGCCAACTCTGCGTGGCCGGTCATGCGGCCGCTGGCTGACCCGTCGTCGTGCACGGTGATCAGGTGAATCTCGGGGGTGTGCAGCATGGTCGTGTAGCGATCCATGCTGTCGACGTAGAACGCTCGCAGTTCGTCGCGACCGGACATCGTTCGGCCCGCGACCGTGAACGTGGCGTCGGGTGTGTACATGGCGAGAACCGCCTCGATGTCGTGATCGTCGACCGCGATCGAGTAGGCGCCGGCTAGGTCTCGAATCTCGTCCTTGGCCATCAGTAGGTCCAGGGGGTTCATGTGCCTCCTTGCACCGCGACGCGGCCCGTACGCATGGTGACTCGCGTACGGGCCGCATCCGACGACTATGCCTCGAACCCGTCCATCTGCGGTGGGGTCAGAGGTGAGATGACGCGGGAGGATATCTTCCACCCGTCGCTCGTGAGGACGTACGTGTCCTCGTTCAGGGCGATGGCCTTGAACGCGGCACCACCTTTCGTATGTCCCTCGGAGAAAACGTAATTGGTTCCGTGCGCCTCGCTGTCGGAATCGAAATGCACGATGTGGTTGGTGATGATGTGGAACTGGTCCTGTACCTGCGCAGCGTCACGTTCGAAGAAGTCCAGGATGGCGTCGTGTCCCTCGTACCGAGCGAGTCCGACGGGAGTCGCGTCCCACACGGCGTCGGTGGCGAACGCGCTCAGCGCCAACTTCGGATCGAACTTGTCCAAACCCAGTGCATAGGTGTGGGTTACGGAGATGATCTCGTCGACACTCATGTCGGCCTCCTAGTCGTCGTACACGATGACGCCGCGGATGTTCTTACCGTCGCGCATGTCCTGGATCGCTTCGTTGATCTGCTCGAGCTTGTATGTCTTGCTGACCAGTTCGTCGAGCATGAACTCGCCGCGACGGTACATGTCCGCGATCAGGGGGATGTCGCGACGTGCCGTCGTCGTTCCGTACAGGGTTCCCTGCAGGCGCTTGCCGGACATGGCGAAGGTGAACAGGTCGAAGGGAACGTCGCGCTGGGTGACCGGGGCCGCCGACGTCAGCACCAATGTGCCGCCGCGCCGAGTCATCTCCTGGGCGGGATTGAGCAGGTGACCGTACGCGATGTCGACGGTGATGAGCACCTTGTCCGCGCCTTGGCCGTTCGACAGGGAGTCGACCAGTTCCTTGGCCTGCTCCAAGTTCTCCACCGTGTGCGTTGCGCCGAAAAGCTTTGCCTGATCACGCTTGTACTCGACGGGATCGACGGTGATGATGTTCTTCGCGCCCTTGTGGCGGGCTCCCTGCACGGCGTTCATACCGACGCCGCCGGTTCCGATGACGACGACGGTTTCACCGAGTGCGACTTCGGCGGCGTAGACCGAGGATCCCCAGCCGGTGGGTACGCCACATCCGATGAGCGCGGCCTTGTCGAGCGGAATGTCCTTGCCGATCTTGACGCACGAGTCGATGTTGACGACGACGTACGGCGAGAAGGTGCCGAGGAACGAGAAGGGGCCGACGCCCTGGCCTCGGGCATGGACACGGTGAGTGCCGTCGGGTGCGAAGCCGGCGAGTACTCCCGCGCCCATCTCGCACATGTTCGATCGTCCGACCGTACACATCTGACAGTGCCCGCACGACGGAAGGAAGGAGAGCACGACGTGATCGCCTACCTCGAAGCCCGTGACGTCGGGGCCCAGTTCCTCGATGACACCGGCGCCCTCGTGTCCCCCGATGATCGGGGCCCAATCGAGCGGAATGTCTCCGGTGTCGACGTGGTCGTCGCTGTGACAGATTCCCGACGCTGCGAGCTTGATGCGTACCTCACGGCTCTTCGGTGGGTCGATCTCGATCTCTTCGACACTCCAGCCGGAACGGGTGCCGGGTTCCCAGATCAATGCTCCGATTGTTTTCACTGATGCTCCTGACGATGTGAACGATGGTTCCCACGGATGCGCACGTCATGATGTGACCCCAGTCACCATAACCATGATAATGATTAGTGTAAAGACTCGAATGATGAAGTATGAGCACGGACAGAGGAGTAACCGTGAGCGAACATCCCACCAGCCAGACGTTCCGTCTGTCGTACGGCGATTGCGATGCCATCGGCATCTCGTACTTCGCGATCAACTATCCGTGGATGGAGCGAACGTACAGCGTCTGGCTGCACTCGTTCGGCATCGACAGTCACACGATGGTCGACGCCCTCGGCGTGGGAACGGTCGGATTCTCCTCCGAATGCACGTATCTCACACAGTGTCACGTGTTCGACGAGATCACGTGTGGCATGGAACTCGACCATCTCGGCACGACGTCGTACGTCGTCGGATTCCCGTTCACCCGGGGTGGCGAGCGTGTCGCCTACGGCAAGATCAAGTACGCGGTACGGGGACCTGACGGCCTCAAGGCGCCGATTCCCGATGCTCTGCGGTCTGCGCTCACCTCGCTCGACCGCCCGTGATCGCCGGCGTGGTAGCCGAGTCCGGATCGCGGCGGGGGCGTCGAATGTTGGGCGCGTCGGCGTCCGCGGCGTTCGCTGCGCTGGTCGTCGGTTCCAACGTTCCCGGGTCGATGCTTCCGATGTATGCCGAACGAATGTCGTTGTCCACGTTCACTGTGTCGGCGTTGTTCGCGGCCTACCTCGTCGCGCTGGTCGTGACGTTCACGGTGATGGCGCGAACGCGCCTGACACGCCGAGCATGGTTGTTGCTCCCGGCGGCTCTCGTCGGTGGCGTCGTGGCCGACGCGGCGCTGATCGCGGGCGGCGACGACGTCGTGTTCCTCTTCGTCGGGCGGTTCCTCACCGGCACATGTGTCGGCGTTGCGACGGGTGCCACCGCCACGATCGCCGTCGCGGCACGCGGCGAGAAAGGCCGGACGATCGCGGCGTCGGGCGCAATCTTCGGGTCATTCGTCGGCCTGATCCTGGGAGCCGTTGTCGCGGAGAACTTTCCGGGACCGACGGTGACCCCCTATGTGATCCACATGTCGTTGCTCGTCGCCATCGGTGTGCTTCTCGTCATCTCCCTCGCTCGTGCTCGGACTCTGCTACGAGACGAGCTCGGGCCGGGGCCGCTCCGAACGGACGGGCATGCCGACACCTCCGCGCGCGCCCGCGCGGCCGGCTACGGAATCGGGCTTGCCGGTTGGGCCATCGGTGGGCTCGCGGTCGGAATTCTCCCGACCGCGGTCCGGGAGCAGACGGGCGGCACGTCGCTGCTCGTCGGCGTGTCGGCGCCGATCGTGCTGTTGCTCGTCGCGTGGCTGGCGCCCCTCGTGTTCGCGGCGCGCCACACTGCTCTGCCTCCGAGTGTGTCGCTTGCGCTGATTGCCCTCGGCGCGGTGGCATGCGCGGCGGGTGTCGTGTCGTCGAGGTTGGAGCTCGTCGTGATCGGTTGTCTCTCCTGGGGTCTCGGACAAGGCTTCGCCTATTCGTGCGGTCTGCGATTGCTCACGCGGGGTGTCTCGGCGGTCGAACAGGGGCGCGTCGCCTCCAAGTACGCGTCGTTCTGCTACGGACTGACCGCGATCCTGACGTTGACGACGGGTGCTGTCTCCACAGGATGGGGGAGCGCAACGGGAATGGCCACGGCAGGCGCGATTCTGGTCGTTCTGTGTTCCGTCGTCGCGTTACTGGGCCGCGGGCGGTGGGAAAACGATGGTGACAACGCAGTACTCATGGTTCGTAGCCAGGTCGGAACCGTCTGAGCCACGACGTGTCGGCGCCGCGCAGTGTCTCGGGCCAATCAGCTCGCCGTAGGTCGCCGTAGGCTCGCATGCTACGTGAATCACCCAGTCCCTCTTCGTATTCGGAAACCGGAAGATAGTACATGTAGGACATCAGTCGATCGTGTATCCGCCACACGCCGTCCACGCGTCGATAACGGTCGCGATACCGCAGGGCGGTGACCATCGGAACGTCGTTCCTGACCAGCTCCGCATGCCCGACGGCGATGCCGTGCGCCGAGTTTCGATCCTCGTCGAATCTGACGACATGGCCGTGCGCGACGTGATTGGTCGGCCCCAACGCGTCGAATCGGCTCTGGAAGGTTCGCACTATCGCGTCCCGGCCATGTGCGTCGAACACCCCGTCCGCCGAGCGCATCGTTGCGTCTTCGGTGAACACCGCGGTGATGCCGTCGACGTCCCGCTCGTCCATCGCGAGACAGTACAGAACGGGTAATTCGGCTATCGCCGAACGTGATTCGAGCCGATCGAGCCTCAGCAGTATATCGATGTCGGTCACGGCGGTTGTTCCATTCTCGGGACGCGGTGCCCGTCGACGCCTCATGATGTGGTGGTCATTATATGCGCATCATTACCAGCAAAAGGGTGAATTGAATGAGGATGAGACTTGCTCCGCTGTTCGCGGGTGTCGTGCTCGTCGCAGCGGGCTGCGGAAGTGGCGCGGGCGGTGACACCGCGTCGGGCGAGATGCCGTCGGAAATCAAGGTGTTCTCGGTGACCGACAAGACCGGAACGCTGTCGTATGCGGGCACCAACCAGTTGAAGGGCATCGAGCTGGCAATCGAGGAGATCAACGAGCAGAACTACCTCGGCGAGTCCACGATGGTTCTCGAAAGCCGTGACTCTGCAGGAGAGGCGCAGACGGCGGCGAGTCAGGTGACCGAGGCCACCGTCGATCCCCGCGTGGCAGCGATACTCGGTACCGTGACGAGCGCGCAGACCGTCGCAGTGGCACCTCTCGCCCAAGCCGCCAAGGTGCCGATCGTCTTCACCCAATCCGGCAGCGACGGAACGTTGGTCGGTGAATACACCTATCGCGCAACGGCTCCCATGGCGACGTACTACGACCAGGCGGGCGAGTACCTGCAAACGCAGAACGTGAAGTCGCTCGGAATTCTGTACAACAGTGCCAACCCGACGCTTGCGCAGTTGTCGGAGGGGACTATCCCCGACATGGGCGGACGATACGGCTTCACCGTCGCGTCGACCTCGGCGGTGCAGAACACGACCCAGGACTTCACCGCCCCTATTGCGAAACTGCTCGCGGACGATCCCGACGGTATCGCGATCATGATGAACGGCGCTCAGAACGCGACGGCTGTCTCTCAGCTTCGTCAGGCCGGTTTCGACGGGACCCTGGTCACCCACACCGGTTCCGGGGCAGGCAATCTCACGCCTGCAGGGCCCGCGGGCGCAGGGATGACATGGCCGACGGACTTCACTTATCACGGCACGAATCCCGCGACTCAGGACTTCGTCGAGGCGTACCGCACCAAGTACGACGGTGAGAATCCGAACAACTATGCAGCGGAGGGCTACGACGCCGCCTGGATGATCGCCCGTGCCATCGAGAAGTCGGGTGGCGCGTCACGGGAGGACATCCAGAACGGCTTGCAGCAGGTCGTGGCCGAGGGATTCACCGGGGCCGAGGGCGACGTCACGTTCGAAGGAAACGACATGAGCGTGAAAGGCGCTCTCGTGCAATGGAACGGGACCGAAGAAGTACTGCTGTCCGAGAAGTGACGGACTGCTACTCCGGATCGGGGAAGACGGCCTTCCTCTTCTCGAGGAACGCCGTCGCACCCTCGATCATGTCGGGGCTGCCGACGGCCTGGGTGAGCATCCCGAGTCCCGACGAGAAGGAGTCGCGCGCCGCGTTCCACCAGAGGTTGGAACTCGTCTTGGTGATCTCCAGGTATCGCGGACTCAAGGCCGAGATCTCGTCGCACCACTCCTGGACCGTCGCCTCGAGCTTGTCGTCGTCGACGACCTCGTTGATCAAGCCCATGTCCAGCGCCTGCTGTGCGGAGTATCGGCGACACAGCATCGACAGTTCTTTGGCGCGCTTCTCGCCGATCTGCACTCCCATGACGTTCGTGGCGCCGGTGACCGGTGCGCTTCCCACCCGCGGACCGGTCTGGCCGAACGTGGCCGAACGTGCAGCAACCGCCAGATCGCACGCAACGATCAATTCGTTGCCTCCGCCCGCGGCCGCACCGTTGACCGCGGCGATGACCGGGCGCGGGCACGTGCGGATGGCGTCGAACAGCCGTAGCGAACCGCGGTAGAGCCGGCGCATCTCCTTCGGCGTCGGTTCGCTGAGTTTGGCCAGAGAACCACCGGCGCAGAAGCTTCCACCCGAGCCGGTGATGACGACCGAGCGGTAGCCCGACGCGTCGTCGAGGGCGTCGGCGATCGCGGCGGACATCTCGGGATCGAACGCGTTGCGACGCTCGGGCCTGTTCAGCCGAATCCACAGCGTCGCTGGGGTACTTTCGATGATCACGTCGGGCATGAGTCCGTCCTGTTCGTTGGTAGTAGTTCGTGATCCGGGGTATGGGGATACCGCGGTTTCGCAGGTTGCAGGCGCCGCACGGGCCTATTGTTATAATCAATCGCCTCGAATAGCAGGGAGACTCGACCCATGACCGTAGCCAACCGCGCTCCCAAAGCAGCGATGGTGATTGCGCAGCAGATCATCCGCGATACCTTGCGGCAGGGGCTGACCGCCGGGGATCTTCTTCCGCCCGAGAAAGCGATGCTCGAGAAGTATCAGATCGGCCGCGGAACGCTCCGAGAAGCGCTCAGACTCCTCGAGTTCCAGGGCGTCATCGCGCTCAAGCCGGGCCCCAAAGGTGGGCCTGTTCTGCTCGATCCCGACGCGTCGCACCTCGCCAGCACGGTCATCCTGCTGATGCAGTTGAAGAATGCGCCGTTCAAGGCGATCGCCGAGGCCCGCGTCGCGATGGAACCGATGATCTCGCGCCTTGCCGCCGAACGCATCTCCGACGAATCGCTCGTCCAGTTGGGCGGCACCATCGACACCATGCGCGAATCCCTCGACGACCAGTACGTGTTCCTCGAGGCCAACAAGCAGTTCCACGACATCATCGCCTGGTCGTCGGGCAATCCGTTGTTCGGCTACATCGTCGACTCGCTGCTCGGGATCATGGACGGCACGATCATCGGAATCGACTATCCGGCGCCTCGGCGCAGTGCCATCATCACCGCTCACCAATCGATCTACGACTCTCTGCTCGTACGGGATCCGGATTTGTCCCAGGACCGTATGGCCAAGCACATCAACGAATACGTGCGCTACGCCGAGCGGAAGTTCCCCGACGTCATGGGCTCGGTCATTCAGTGGGATCGCGCGTTGTAGACGCCTCGCGTACGTGAGTGCGAATGTACAGCGGGCTATACATTCGCACTCACGGGTGGCGAAGCCGCCTACTCGACACTGATTGCCCGTTCCGGGCAACTGTCGGCGCCGGCCCTCGCTTCGTCGATACGGGTCGGCTCCTGGCCTTCGGGTAGTACATAGGCGTGGCCGTCCTCGTCGCGTAACGCGAAGACCTGCGGCGACGTCATCTGGCACAGTCCGTGCCCCTGGCACTGGAACTCGTCGACCGAAACGTTCACGACTCCTCCTTCTGGGCTGTCCGAAGGGCTGTTTGTTTACAGCCATTCCAGTGATCTCGACTATATGCTGTCGCTGCTGTGATGTTGACAACATCGGAATCTAGTATAACCATTATCAGCGCAGTGCATGAATTGGTCACGAGATTTCGCGGGAGGACATTCAGCCATGACGGACAGCGGGGGCAGGTGCCCGGTCATTCACTTCGATCACAACTCGCAAGAGCATTCCGCAGATCCTGTCGGTTCCTACCGGGCACTGCGGAACGCGGAAAAGCGAGGGTGGTCGGAGGCGCACGGCGGCTACTGGGTCCTGTCCGACTACGACGCGGTGTTCGACGCCTCACGTGACGACGACACTTTCTCCTCGGCGCGTTCCGAGTACGGCGGCGAAGGGCTGTCGGTCGTAATTCCGAAGACGCCCATGCACTTTCACATTCCGATCGAGCTCGACCCGCCCGAGTTCCGCAAGTATCGCAAGATCGTCAATCCGATCACCTCGCCCGCCGCGGTCGAGAAGATGAAGGACCTCGTCGAACATCACACGACGGCGTTCATCGACAGTGTCATCGAGGCAGGGGAGTGCGACTTCACCTCCGTCATCGGGGTGCCCGCGATCGTGACGGTCGACTGGCTCGGGCTCGGGATCGAGGACTGGAAGACTTATGCCGCAGCGCATCACGAGGCGCTGGCAGGTGTTCCGGGCAGTCCGCACTACGAACATGCGATGAAGGTCGACTTCCCGTACCTGTCGGAGAAGATGCGCACGGTCATCGCGGATCGCCGCGCGAACCCGACCGACGACGTCATCAGCTACCTCGTCCAGCAGGAAGTGGACGGGCGGGTGCTCGACGACTTCGAGGTGTTCGCCATGGTGGAACTGCTCGTTGCAGGCGGCACCGGAACCACGGCGTCGCTGGTCAGTCAAACCCTGGTGTGGCTGGCCGATCACCCCGACGTCCGGCAACGTCTCATCGACGACCCATCTCTCATGGACCACGCCGTCGAAGAGTTCCTGCGCTTCTTCTCGCCGACGCAGGCACTGGCGCGTACGGTCACCGAGGACGTCGACTTCAAGGGTTGCCCGATGAAGAAGGGCGACCGCGTGCTGCTGTCGTGGGCGTCGGCCAACCGGGACGAGGCGTTGTTCGAGAATCCCGACGAGATCGACATCGAGCGATGGCCCAACCGCCACACCGCATTCGGCATCGGAGTGCACCGCTGCTCGGGGTCGCATCTCGGTCGCCTGATGGCGAAGACGTTGCTGACGCAGATTCTCGAGAGAATGCCCGACTACACCATCGAGACCGACAAGCTCGAGCGCTACCCCCATCAGGGAACGAACATGGGATGGCAGAGAATTCCCGCTCACTTCACGCCCGGCGAGAAAAGACTCGCCGACGGTGAAGCCGTGGCCGCGGCCACCGCACCTGCGGCGCCGATGTACTGATGAGCAGAGTAGTCGTCGTCGGCGGGGGGCTCGCCGGCGCGCGTACCTGTGAAACGTTGCGGTCGAACGGTTTCGAGGGCGAGATCGTTCTTCTCGCCGCCGAACGGCATCTTCCGTACGACAGGCCACCGCTCACCAAGGCCGCGTTGAGAGGCGATTCGAACACGCGGCTGCGCACCGACTACGAGGCGCTGAAGATCGACGTTCGCGTCGGGGTCGCCGCGACGGGCCTCGACCTCCAGTCCAAGAAAGTCGAGACGGCCCAGGGCGCAGTCGAATACGACACCCTCGTCATCGCCACGGGCGCCGCTCCGATCATGCTGCCCGGTTCGAGCCGCCAGCTCGCGATACGCACCGTCGACGACTCGCAGAAACTGCGCGAACTTCTGAAGCCCGGCGCGAAAGTCGTTCTCGTCGGCGCGAGTTGGATCGGCGCCGAGGTCGCGACGGCTGCACTCGCAGCAGGGGCCGAGGTCACGTGCGTCGAGTACGGACCTGCACCCTTGGCGAACGCGCTCGGTGTGGACGTCGGCACACGGTTCGTCCCCTGGTGGGACGCAGTCGATCTGCGCGTCGGGGTCGGCGTTCGCGAAGTCACGGACACCGGAGTCACGCTCGACACCGGTGAGGACGTGTCCGCGGACGTCGTGGTCGCAGGCATCGGAGTTCGGCCGGACGTGAGCTGGCTGGAGGATTCGGGCCTGTCGATCGCGCGCGGTATCGAGGTGGACGAGCACCTGCGCACCTCGGACCCCCACGTCTTCGCAGTCGGAGACGTGGCAGTTCGGTGGTCACCTCGGTCGAATCAGTCACTGCACGTGGAGCATTGGGACGATGCCCGCACCGGGCCCGACGCCGTTGCCCGAACGATCGTCGGTCGCGAGCCCGCCGTCCACGATCCGGTTCCGTACTTCTGGAGCGACCAGTTCGGTCACAAAATTCAATACGTCGGCCACCACAGCGCGACGGACGCCGTGGTCGTTCGTCACGGCGACGACGACAAGTGGGCAGCTGCCTGGCTCGACGACAGTGGTGTGCTGACAGCACATCTGAGCATCGACACACCGAAACTCATGATCGGGGCCCGCGCCGCGATCGCCGCAGGCACACGTCCGGATGCCACCGCTCTACGCGATATCACCCAACCGCTCAGCTGACAGAGGAGAAGAATCGATGACCGCGACAGTCCCAGCTTCGACGACCTTGAAGAGCTACGACAAACTATTCATCGGTGGCACATGGGTGGAGCCGTCGAGCGACAAGGTGATCGAGGTGGTCTCACCCATCACCGAGGAACTGCTCGCGACGGTCCCCGATGCGCAACCTGCGGACATCGACAAGGCAGTTGCGGCCGCACGCAAGGCGTTCGACGACGGTCCATGGCCGCGCATGACGGCCGAAGAGCGAGCGAAGTACCTCGTGCGCATTCAGCAGGAAGTCGAGAAGAGATTCGACGCGATGGCAGCGGCGTTCACTGCCGAGATCGGCGCTCCTGCGGGCGCGAGCGTCGCGTTCCACAACAACGCGCTGAAGATGTGGGGTGACGCATCGACGCTGCACGAGCGGTTCGAGTTCGAGGAAGAACGCAGCTGGGCCGACGGCCACGGCAAGCTCGTTCGCGAACCCATCGGAGTCGTCGCGACGATCATCCCGTGGAACGGTCCGGTTGCCACGGCCTCGTTGAAGATTGCTCCTGCGCTCGCGGCCGGATGCACCGTCGTGCTGAAGCCGGCTCCCGAGGGGCCGGTCAGCATGATGCTTCTCGCCGAGGCTCTCGAAGCGGCAGGGTTGCCCGAAGGTGTCATCTCCCTCCTTCCCGGCGGTCGCGAGACAGGCGAACATCTGGTGCGGCACAAGGACGTCGACAAGATCTCCTTCACCGGATCGACCGCCGCCGGTCGTAAGATCATGAGTCTGTGCGGAGAGCGCATCGCACGAGTGACGCTCGAACTCGGCGGCAAATCAGCGGGAATCATCGCCGACGACATCTCTCTCGACAAGGTCTTTCCCGCCCTGGCGTTCGCAGGCATCGGCCACAGCGGTCAGGTGTGCGCGGCGATCACTCGCATCGTCGTTCCGCGTCATCGTCAGGACGAGGTCGTCGACACCATCAAGACCATCTTCGAGTCGGTCTCCGTCGGTGACCCACGGGACGACAGCGTCGCGATCGGACCGCTGGCGGCCGAACGTCAGCGCACCCGAGTCCTCGACTACATCGAGGTCGGCAAAGCCGAAGGCGCGCGACTCGTCACCGGAGGCGGGCGACCGGCAGGACTAAACAAGGGCTGGTACGTCGAGCCGACGCTGTTCGCCGACGTCACCAACGACATGCGCATCGCTCAGGAAGAGATCTTCGGTCCCGTCGTCGTCGTGATTCCGTTCGACAGCATCGACGAGGCTGTCGCGATCGCCAACGACTCGGACTACGGACTGTCCGGTGCCGTCTACGCCGAGGATGCAGCATTGGCGGAGAGCATTGCCCGACGCGTCCGCACCGGCCAGATCTCCATCAACGGCTGGGACATGTGCGTCACTCAACCGTTCGGTGGATACAAGCAGTCCGGCCTCGGACGCGAAGGAAACGTCGAGGGTCTGAGCTCGTTCCTCGAGACCAAGCTGATTCAGTTCGCCGACTAGGCGTGTCGACGAAGAAGGGCCCCTCTCGCGAGGGGCCCTTCTTCGTTTCCTTCGTTCACGCAGGTACGGGACTCCTCGGAACCGAGGGATGTAGTCCCTCCACCTTCGCCTTGATCTGCAGAGCCAGAAACTTTCCGTAGTAGCGAGCCATGGCGAGGTTGCCACCCATGAACCACAGACCCGGGTGCCCGGATTCGCGCCAGACGCCCTGCAGTTCGCCTTCCGCGTCGAGACCCCACACAGGACCGCAACGGTGTGCGACGTCCTCGCCCAGGAGGCGTCGCGCCGTCTGCAACATCCCCTTGAAACCGGTGGCGAAGACGACGATGTCGGCACTCAGGGATGTTCCGTCGGTCAGGTGGACACCGTGTTCGGTGAACCGTTCGATCTCGACGCCCGAGCGAATGCCGATGTCGCCCGCTGCGATCAGTTCCGAGCAGCCGACGTTGATGTAGTAGCCACCGCCCTTCTGCAAGAACAACATCAGAGCGCCGGTGCCGTCGATTCCCGAGCTGAGCAGGAATCCGGCTCGGCGAAGGCCATCCAGAAGTTCTTCGTCCAACTCGGCCATCGCGGCGGTGGTGTTTCGGTGGATGTCCGGGACAGCTTTGAACGGAAAGGACGCGCCGAGCAGGTCGGCGGTCTCTGTGGGTGGGCCCGTCTCGTCGTACAACCCGGCCATCGCGATCTTGGAGGCGTCGACGCTGACGACGTAGGAGGGGGACCGTTGCAGCATGGTGACCTCGGCGCCACGCTCGAACAGTTCCTGCGCGATGTCGTGTCCGCTGTTGCAACTGCCGACGACGATTGCATTCTTGCCCTGAAGATCACCGCTGCTCGCGAAGCTACTCGAGTGGGAGATGCTCCCCGCGAAGAGCTCCGAGTCCGCAACGGTCGGCATATTGGGTTCGGTACCACTGACGCCGGTGGCCAGTACGAGGTGCCGAGGGCGCAGAGTTCTTTCGGTGCCATCGGAACGACGGACGGTCACGGTCCACGCGGCGGCATCGTCGTCGTACGTACTCGCCACCAGTTCCGAGCCGGTCCACACGTTGAGCTCCATCGTGGAGGCGTAGAACTCCAGCCAATCACCGATCTTGTCCTTGGGCGTGTAGACCGGCCACGTGGACGGAAACGGGAGGTACGGCAAGTGGTCGTACCAGACCGGATCGTGCAGGACCAGGGAATGGTAACGATTGCGCCAGTTGTCGCCGATGCGCTCGTTCCTGTCGATCACCAGCGTGGCCACGTCGAGCTGCCCCAATCTGGCTGCGAGACCGAGGCCGCCGTGTCCGCCCCCGACGACGAGCACCTCTGGGTCGCCCTCGGCGAACTCCCGTCGGGCGGCACGGTGCTGCTGCCAGTTGCGCGCGATTCGGTTCGCGCCCTGAGCGCCCCCGCGCGGGCGGCGGGCACCGGTGGATTCCTCGTGACCGACGAGCTCGTCCATCGCCGTCAGTAGCGTCCATGCTTTCCATGCCCGATCATCCGTCGATCGAGTGAGTCGCAGTACGCCTCGGCCTCGTGCGGAGTCCGAGTCGACGGCGATGACCGCTTGAATCCAGGCGTCGTCGCCCTGCCCCACGATCGTTGCTCCGCCGACGAGCGACAGGCGTACGTCGCCCTGATCGTGCGCTTGCGCGAGGTACTGTCCGATGCCGACGTTGCCGTTCAGGCTACGCAGATCCCAGCCGAACATGAGCAGATCACGCCACCATCCGTCGGGTCGGAACAAGGCCGCGGCCGCGTCGGCGTCACGAGTGGCGAGCGCGGCGCCGAACTCTTGGATCCACTCCGTCGCAACCGATTCGAAATCGTCGTCATGCGATTCGTTCATTCGAGCCCCTGTTCGTGAGTGTGGTCGTCACGCGGTGTGTTCGTGTCCCTGTTCGGGCCTATGCGGGAATGTCCACACGGACCGACAGAAGGCTTGCGTCGCGCGTGTCCTGACGTGCATGCTCGGACGACGACGGGGCCGCACATGCGAACAGTGTCCTCCCGTCGGCGCCTCCGAGCATGCACGCGAAAACACCTGTCGGAAAGACCTTCTCGTCGACGATCTCACCGCCCTGGACGACGCGGATCAGACGCTGATTCAGGGCGTCGGCCACCCAGATCGCACCTTCGGAATCGAGTCCGATGCCGTCGGGTGCCACGGACGCCGCACTCATCGCATCCCGGACGCTCGTACGGGGGACCTCCGGACCGAAGGCGGCCCATGTTCGACGATTCGACAGTTCCCCGTCGTCGGCGACGTCGAATGCCGTCATCCGATTGCCCATCGACTCGGCGACGACCAGGGTGCGGTCCTTCGTGATCACAGAACCGTTGGGGAACAACAGATCTCCCGCAGCGACGGCCGCGTCACCGTTCGGTGCGACATGGATGAGCACGGCGGATTCGACGTACGAACGGCTGCGAAACTCGAAGCCGAATGTGCTGATGTACGCGTGGCCACGGTCGTCGACGACCATGTCGTTCAGCTTGCCTGTTGCCAGGTGCGATACATCTGCGTGGGTGACGAGTGAGCCGTCGTGTTCGCGTCTGAGCACGAGCCCGTCGACCATCGACACGATCAGCAGGCGGCCGTCCGGCAACCACCCGAGTCCCGACGGCCGGTCCTCCATGGTCGCTTCGACGCGCACGTCGCCGTCGTCGCCTATCGACAACACCTCGTGCGCATACAGATCGGAGACCCAGATACGACCGTCGTGCCACCGTGGGCATTCGAGAAACGCGCGGTCGGTGACGACGGTCGTGATGTCGGCGGTGCTGGTCATGAAGTGTCCTTTTCGTGTCGATCGTTACTGCGTCTGAACCGTCGTCGACGGCGATGGTCTGTCCGATGGCGAAGGAGGCCTTGTGGTTCGCCGTCCCGCTGCGATCTCGCAACGTGGTCCAATTGTGCTACCGGACAACGAGTTCTGTGGACCATGCCATCTCTCCTCGCGCCGATCTCATGGCTGTGTGACCGTTGACACAGGTGTACTATACCCATACCGTGCTAATCATGCGCACTAATGATGCACGTCAGGTCGATGTCGTGGTGGTGGGGGCGGGATTCTCCGGCTTGTATCTGCTGTGGAAACTGCGTGGCCAGGGATTGAATGTTCGTCTTTTCGAGGCAGGTGACGACGTCGGTGGCACCTGGTTCTGGAACCGCTATCCAGGTGCACGGTGCGACGTCGAAAGTGTGGACTACTCGTTCTCGTTCGACGACGCACTCCAACAGGAGTGGACATGGAAGGAGCGGTATCCCGCTCAGCCGGAGATTCTCGCGTATCTCCAGCATGTTGCAGACCGATTCGATCTGCGTCGCGACATCTCGCTGAACACTCGGATCCAGTCGGCGCGCTACGACGAAACGACGAAAGCTTGGACCGTGTACGCCGCTGGACAGGCGTGTGCCACCGCCCGGTTCGTGATCATGGCTACCGGGTGCCTCTCCGTGCCTCAGACGCCGAACATCGCTGGGCTGGAGAGCTTTACGGGCGACGTCTATCACACGGGGAACTGGCCCACGGAAGGGGTCGACTTCACGGGTAAGCGGGTCGCCGTGCTCGGGACGGGTTCCTCGGGAATTCAGCTCATACCGGAAGTGGCGAGACAAGCCGATCATCTCACTGTTCTGCAGCGCACGGCGAGTTTCTCCGTTCCCGCGATGAACGGGCCACTCGATCCCCGATTCGAGGCCGAGGTGAAGGCGAACTACCCGGAACGACGTCGCCGAGCTCGGGCGTCGTCCGCGGGAGTCGAGCGTGGTGACAATCCGCAGAACGCGCTGGATGTTTCAGCCGAGGATCGTGCGCGCGAGTTCGACAGCCGTTGGGGTAAGGGTGGTTTCGCTCTACTGGGTGCCTACCAGGATTTGATGCTGACCGACGACGCCAACGACACGGTGGCGGACTACGTGCGCGCCAAGATTCGCGCGACGGTCCACGATCCTGACATCGCCGAATCTCTGATTCCCCGTGGATACCCCCTGGGGGCGAAACGCATCTGCGTGGACACGGACTATTTCGAGACCTACAACCGTGGCAACGTCACGCTGGTGGACCTGCGACGGACACCGCTGGAGTCGATCACCCCGACGGGAGCGCGCACCACCGAAGCCGAGTACGATTTCGACATAATCTGCTTGGCAACAGGTTTCGATGCCATGACCGGTGCGCTCGACCGTATCGACATTCGGGGGTCCGGTGGCCAGAGCTTGAAGAGCAAGTGGCAGCACGGACCGACCACCTATCTGGGACTCGGCGTCGCCGGGTTCCCGAACCTCCTGCTGATCGCAGGGTCCGGAAGTCCTTCGGTGCTGGCCAACATGGTCACCGCCATCGAGCAGCACGTCGAGTGGACGTCGGACTGCCTCGCGTACATGGACTCTCACGGGTACGAGACCATCGAGCCCACCCAGAAAGCTGAGGACGAGTGGGTGGCGCACGTCAACGAGATGGCGTCGTACACGGTGTTTCCGAAGGCGGCGTCCTGGTACATGGGAGCCAATGTTCCGGGCAAGCCGCAGATCTTCATGCCCTACGTCGGTGGGTGCGTGGAGTACGAGAAGAAGTGCAATGCCGTTGCCGACGAGGGATATTCGGGATTCGTGCTGAAGTGACCCCGCGCGCGACGGAGCCTGCGGCTTCGATCCGGGAGGCGCTCCGCTAGCGCCCGTGCCCGTGCGTGCGAATGTATAGCCCGCTATACATTCGCACGCACGTAGGCTATTCCTGCGACGCGGCAACCATGTCTTCTCGCTCGACGACTTTGACGCGTTCGCGGCCTTCGGGTTCGCCGAGGGAGCGTTCGTGGGCGTCGAGGCGGTACCAGCCGTCCCAGGTGGTGAAGGGGACCTGCTTGTCTTCGAGGAAGTCGATGACGGCTTGTTCGGACGGGTCGGTGGCGCCGTCGAAGTTGGGTGCGTCTTCGAGTAGGCAGGCGACGGTTTCGTTGGCGTCGCCTTTGGTGTGGCCGATGAGGCCGACGGGTCCGCGTTTGATCCAGCCGGTGACGTAGGTGGCGGGTACGTGCTTGCCTTCGTGCCCGGGAGTGGAGCCTGCGGAATGACCCGTGTCGGCGAGCACGCGTCCGGCTTCGTTGGGGATGGTGCCTGCTTGTTCGTCGAAGGGCAGGGATGTGATGTTCTGGGAGAGGTAGCCGACGGCGCGGTAGACCGCTTGGACGTCCCATTCGTTGTATTTTCCGGTGCCGCGGACGTTGCCGGTGCCGTCGAGTTCGGTGCGTTCGGTGCGTAGGCCGACGACTTTGCCGTTGTCGCCGAGGATTTCGGTGGGGGATTCGAAGAAGTGGAGGAACAGTTTGTGGGGGCGGTCGCCGACGTCGCGGATGGCCCAGTCCTGCAGGGTGTTGGCGACCATGTCGACCTGTTTGGAGCCGCGGCGGGCGGCTTCGGAGCCTTCGTCGTAGTCGATGTCTTCGGGGGCGACGATGACTTCGATGTTGGGGGAGTGGTCGAGTTCGCGTAGTTCGAGCGGGGTGAATTTGGCTTGTGCGGGGCCGCGGCGGCCGAAGACGTGGACTTCGACGGCTTTGTTGGCTTTGAGGCCTTCGTAGACGTTGGCGGGGATTTCGGTGGGGAGGAGTTCGTCGCCGGTTTTGGCGAGGACGCGGGCGACGTCGAGGGCGACGTTGCCGACGCCGAGGACGGCGACTTTTTCGGCGTCGAGGGGCCAGGTGCGGGGGACGTCGGGGTGGCCGTCGTACCAGGAGACGAAGTCGGCGGCGCCGTAGCTGCCGTCGAGGTCGATGCCGGGGATGTTCAGGGCGCGGTCGGCGTTGGCGCCGGTGGAGAAGATGACGGCGTCGTAGAAGCGGCGTAGGTCGGCGAGGGTGATGTCGGTGCCGTAGTCGATGTTGCCGAGGAGGCGGACCTGTGGTTTGTCGAGGACTTTGTGCAGGGCGGTGATGATGCCTTTGATGCGTGGGTGGTCGGGTGCGACGCCGTAGCGGATCAGGCCGAAGGGCGCGGGCATGCGTTCGAACAGGTCGATACTGACATCGGTGTCGGACTTCATGAGTGCGTCGGCGGCATAGATGCCGGCTGGTCCAGCGCCGACGATGGCGACGCGGAGAGTTCGAGAAGTATCCATCCGTTAATCGTAACTATCATGCGCATAGAATGGAACGGATTGCGCCCCGTGCGCGCGAATGTACAGCCCGCTGTACATTCGCGCGCACGAGGCAGTTGATCAGTCCCCGACGGTGACGGCCTGAGCCTCGTCCACGCTGTGCGGGGCAGGGTCGTGTTCGTCGACGTGCGCCAGAACCTTACGGCCGGTGGACAATACGACGATCGCCAGCAGCGTGCACACCGCGCCGACCCAGAACGGAACATGAGCGTTGCTCTCGCCGAGTTTGCCTGCGAGGTACGGCGCCGCGGCACCTCCGACGAAGCGGACGAAGCTGTAGGCGGCGGACGCCGTCGAACGCTCGACGGGCGCCGAGATCATCACGGTCTCGGTGATCAGAGTGTTGTTGACGCCCAGGAACAACCCGGCGAGCACCGTTCCGACGATCAGAACGATCTTGTCTTCGGTGAACAGAGCCATGACGCCGAGGTCGATCGCGAACAACAGCAGCGACGCCATCATCATGTTCAGCGTGCCGTATGCGCGCTGCAGTCGAGGAGCGAGGAACACCGACGCGATCGCGAGGCACAGTCCCCAGCCGAAGAAGATGAAACCGATGCTGTACGTACCCATGTCGAGTGGGAACGGTGTGTAGGCGAGCAGCGTGAAGAAGCCGTAGTTGTACAGCAACGCGGTGATGCCGACGGTCAGCAGGCCGCGGTGACGCAGAGCGCGGAACGGGTCGAGGATCGACGTCGTGTGCGCCGGCTTCGGGGTTTCCGGGAGCATGACGATCAGCAGGATGAACGCCACGGCCATGAGCGTCGCAACGCCGAAGAACGGTCCGCGCCAGGAGATTCCGCCGAGCACTCCTCCGACGAGCGGGCCGGTGGCGATGCCGATTCCGAGCGCGGCCTCGTACAGGATGATCGCGCGAGCGACACCGCCCGACGCGGCGCCGACGATCGTCGACAGGGCGGTCGCGATGAACAATGCGTTGCCGAGTCCCCAGCCTGCACGGAAACCGATGATCTCGCCGACGGTTCCGGAAAGTCCTGCGAGAGCGGCGAACACGACGATGATCGCCAGACCGGCCAGTAGAGTCTTCTTCGGCCCGAACCTACTGGACACCACACCCGTGATGAGCATCGCGACGCCTGTGACGAGCATGTAACTGGTGAACAGCAACGACACCTGCGACGGGGACGCGTGCAGTTGTTCACCGATCGGCTTCAGAATCGGATCGACGAGTCCGATGCCCATGAACGCGATGACGCTCGCGAACGCAACGGCCCAAACAGCTTTCGGTTGCTTCAACAAGCTTTCCGAGGATGTACTCACTTCTTCTTCTCTCCTTGCGAATATGTCGCGTTCTACTCGGAGATCGACGTCTTGAGCATCGTGCGCAGTTCGCTCAAGCCGGCGGTCAGTTTCTTCAATTGATCCGGCTCGAAGTCGGAAAGGTAGGGGATCAACCCGTCGCCGATGTGTGTGCGGCCGTCGTTCAGCCAGGCAACACCGTCGTCGGTCATCTCGACGAGAACCGCTCGTGAATCCGACGGGTCCGCCGTGCGTGCGACGAGTCCTCGGTCGGCGAGTTTGCCGAGCAAGGCCGTCGCCGACGGCTGGGAGCACCGATCCAGGCGAGCGAACTCGCTGATGCGGAGCGGTTGGTACTCCTCGAGCAATGACAGGGCGCGCATCCACGCACGTGGGTGGTCGTCACTGCCGAGTTGCGCAGCAAGACGGGCGAACCTGGACGACGTGGTCACCAGTTCGACGAGTAGGTCGCGCGTCGAGGAGTCGGGGTGCGTCACTTCAATTATGTTACATAAGCTAATTATGTATATCAAGCGAGCCGGACGCCTCCCGAACTTCGTCGGGAGGTGGGGCTCAGCTCGGGCTGTTCTCGTTCAGGAAGTTCTTGATTGCGACGTCCCATTCCGAGTCGCGCTGCTGGTCGAGGCGGTAACGCACGACGGTATAGACGCCGGACAGGATCATGGCAACCGCGAACAAGCTTCCGATGCCGACGAACAGGGCTGCTGCGACGGCGTCGGCACCGGTCGTCGGCTGCGCCGTACGCTCGCCCGCGGCGTCGACCCAGATCTCGGACTCGGTGCCCGCGGGCGAACCGGACGCGACCGACACGGACCCGTTGTGCTGGGCGCCGTCGAACGTCCAGGTCGCGTCGACGGATGCGGTGGTGGACGACCCGCCATCGCCTGTGGCCAGGGGCATCGCTTGCGCTTCCGCGGTGGTGGTCGCCGTTACCTGGTGGAGCGACGTCTCCTGCGCGACCATCCGCGCCTGCTGCGTTTCGAGGGTGGACATTCCGAGCCATGCAGCGATCGGCACCATCAGGATGACGAGCGTGACGACGACGTTCTTGACGCGGGCTTGGATGCGGTCGGAGCGTCGGAAAAGGGGGTTGTGCAACGCGGGGTAGCCGACACCGGAGTTACGAGCGTGGTCAGTGTGTTTCCGGCGCATAGTAGTCCCTACGTGTCGTGTCGCGTGTTTACCTTTCAACGATGACAAGCTGCACGGTTCCGATCAAGCGATAGGGGCCAGCATCACACAACTAATTAGTTATGCGAAGCATAAGGGGTGTGCGATGAAACGAACGTCCGTGGCCAGGATCTTCTTCGCCGGGTCGGCGGCTGCGACGGTGATCGGGGCAGCCACGGGACGCGAGCGTGTACATCGCGTCGCGAAACCGTTGATGATGCCGGCTCTCGCGGCGAGCGTGGAACGTCGGTCTGCTTTGCTCGGATCCGCACTCGCGGCCGCGACGCTCGGGGACGTCCTGATGCTCGATCCCGACGACGATGCGCGCATTCTGGGCGGTGCCGGAGCGTTCGCCGTCATGCAGACCTGCTACTCGGTGCTGCTGGCGTCGCGAGGTGCCCGGATCACGACGACGGCCGCGCTTCCGCGACTGGCGGGCTGGGGCGTCGCTGCGGTTGCGTTGAGGCAACGCTCACCGGACGTGGCACCGGGTCTCGCCGGCTACGGCGTCCTGCTGGCGACGATGTCGACGTTGTCTGCCGACCCGACGCTCGCGCCGGGTGCGACGGTGCGCGCCGGAGTCGTCGTGCCGACCGGCGACACCAGGTCGTGGCTCGCCGCGGGCGGTGTCCTGTTCACGATCTCCGACGCCCTCATCGTGTTCCGTCGGCTCGTGTTGTCGAGCGAGCGCGTGAGGCGGATCGCTGAAGGGGCCGTCCTGTCCACCTATGCGCTTGCTCAGTACCTACTCGTCCGGGGTCTTGCCGGGGAGTAGAAGCACTTTGTGGTGGTCCAACGGGTCGACCATGACCGGCAGGGTGCGGCCTGGCTCGAACCTCGAGGCTTCGTCCGGCGGAATGGAATAGACGATGCGACCGGCGAACGGGGCAGAACCGGGAACGGTGAACGCGAGGTCGAGTTCGGTGGAATCGTCGTCGATCCTGCGCGACGCCTCCACCGTGGCCCAGCCTTCGACGCCGTTCTTGGCGAGGCGTCGCTGCTCCGCGGTGCGACGGTTCGCGACGAGCATGGCGATCCCGAGCGCGACGGCGAACCCTGCCACCAGGAACATGAGCTGGTAGGGAAGGGTGCCGGGCTCTGCTCGTGGCCTGAGCCACCCGGCCCAGATCACCAGCACGATCACATAGACCACCGCCACAGCCGCGACGGCCCGCAATATCCGTTCGTGATTCACCCACATCTCCTCGACGAGAACTTCAGCGTAGTCCTGAAATATCCCCGAGGGACTTACCGATAACCGTCGTAACGCCTATTCTGTCGGAATGCCTACGCCTTCCGTCTTCATCACCGGCGCCGCAGCCGGGATCGGACGTTCCACTGCGCTCAAGTTCGCTCGCTCGGGTTACCTCGTCGGCGCGTACGACATCGACGAGACCGGCCTTGCTTCGCTGAGCAAAGAGGTGACCTCGAGGGGCGGACGCATCGTCACCGGCGTCCTCGACGTGACCGACCCGCAGCAGTGGGAGAAGCGTCTGAAGGAATTCGACGTCGAGGCGGACGGACGTCTCGACGTGTTGATCAACAACGCGGGCATTCTCGTTGCCGGACCGTTCGAAGAGATGCCGCTCGAGGTGCACAAGAAGCAGATCGACATCAACTTCAACGGTGTCGTCTACGGAACGCTCGCAGCGTTCCCGTATCTGAAGGTGACGCGAGGTGCTCAGGTCGTCAACCTGTGTTCGGCGTCGGCGATCTACGGCCAGCCCGAGCTCGTGACCTACGGCGCGACGAAGTTCGCGGTACGCGGTGTCACCGAGGCGCTCGACCTCGAATGGAAGAAGTACGACATCTCGGTCAAGGCCATGTGGCCGCTGTTCGTCCAGACCGCCATGACCAAGGATGTCAGCACGGGAACGACGAGCACGCTCGGAATCAAGCTCACCGCCGACGACGTCTCGCAGGCCATCTTCGACGCCACGAGACCGGCGAAAGGGTTGCGGCAGAGGCCGTTGTTGCACAAGGTGCACTTCCCGGTCGGTCTGCAGTCGAAGGCTCTGTCGCTCGGTTCGCGCTTCTCGCCTGCCTGGCTGACACGCGAGGTGAACCGTCGCCTGAGCCACACCTAGACCGACATGGTCGACCGGAGCTGAACAACCCGCACCCCGACGGCGACCGCCGGCCTTCGCCGGTATGGTCGCTGAGCGAGAAAGCGTGAAGCGAAAGTGGGGTCGGGGTCGAACATGGTGAACAAGCGTCTGGCAGTGGCCGGTCTCGGTGCGGCAGCGGCCGTACTGGCCGGGTGTAGCAGCGAATCGGGCGCCGACGTCGCCGCTCCGTCGTCGGCGGCGCCGACGACGACCACCACGACAGCGGCTCCCACCACGACGACGGAAGCCCCCGTCCCGACGACCGAAGCGCCGCTCCCCACGACGACCGAGCCCGCCCCCGCGCCGACGCCGCAGACCACGTACGCGGCGCTCGACGGGGCGTACTACTTCAGCTCGCCGGACGGGCAGTTCCAGTGCGGCATCGTCACGCTGTCCTCGCGCACCGAGGCGGGATGTCAGGGCACGACCGATCCGGTTCCCCCGCGTCCGGAGGACTGCATGATCAGCTGGGGCAACGGAATTCGTGTCACCAACGAGGGCGCGGCGTCGTTCATGTGCGCGGGCGGCGCGGTGTACACGTCGGGCGGGGAGGCCATCGATCCGCCGCTGGGCGTCGGGCAGACCATCGCCGCCGACGGTTACACGTGCACGTCTGCAGCCGACGGCATCTCCTGCACCAACGACGAGACCGGACACGGCTTCCGTATCGCTCCCGACAGCAACGAAGTCTATTGAGCAGCAACGGTTTCGACGAGGTAGCGATCGGTCCGACGGAGTGGGGTGACAACCCGAACGGAGTCGGACCGTGGGAGACCGAACACGACGAACCGCGCCCGACCGACCCTCGCTACGACCCCGAACTGCTGGAGTCGGGGGACCGCCGCAACGTCGTCGACGCGTATCGCTACTGGACGCGTGAGGCGATCGTCGCCGACATCGACCGTCGTCGGCACCCGTTGCATGTCGCGATCGAGAACTTCGCCAACGACGCCAACATCGGCACCGTCGTCCGGACCGCGAATGCCTTTGCGGCACAAGCGGTTCACATCGTG
The DNA here is from genome assembly GCF_019835205.1 of Rhodococcus sp. BP-261. NCBI lineage: Bacteria > Bacillati > Actinomycetota > Actinomycetes > Mycobacteriales > Nocardiaceae > Rhodococcus > Rhodococcus sp. BP-261. The sequence goes on from NZ_JABUCO010000010.1 coordinate 82,672, forward strand.
GGCCGTCGCCGGTGGAACCGTCGCGGCGCGATGGTGACCGATCGGTACCAGCATCTCCATCATCACGCGACCGTCGCCGACTTGCTCGAGTTCGCCACCGAGCGCGGGCTGACCGTCGTCGCCGTGGACAACACGCCCGGTTCGGTGCCCATCGAAACCGCCGAACTGCCGCGGCAATGCCTCCTGCTGTTCGGGCAGGAGGGCCCGGGCGTCACCGACGAGGCGTGCGGTGGGGCGTCGAAGACGGTGTCGATCGCGCAGTTCGGATCGACGCGCAGCATCAACGCAGGAGTGGCAGCCGGGATCGCGATGCATGCCTGGATTCGGCAGCATGCGGACCTGTCCGATGCCTGGACGTGACACCTTCGTGACCCTTCTCGTGCGGTGATGGCAGGATCGAGACATGCAGGAGCAGTGGTCGCAGCGGGCAGACGCTGCGGAGGGGGCCGTCGTTGCGCGGCATGTGCGTCGGCTGTGGGCATTGCCCGGCACTGCGCTCGCGGTCGTGGCCTGGCCGCCGGTTCGACGCGAACGCATGTACTTCCACTGGCACTACTGGTGGCAGGCACATCTGTTGGATTGCGCCGTCGACGCGGCCAGTCGTGAACCCACCGCGAAGCGACGTCGTCGACTCGCCAAAATCGCGCGCGCACACCGCATTCGGAACATCAGTGGATGGACCAACAACTACTACGACGACATGGCGTGGCTCGGTCTCGCGCTCGAACGGGCGCAGCGGCTGCACGCCGTCGACAATCGCGGCGGTATCCAGGCTCTCGAGATGGAGCTGTTCGACGCGTGGTCACCGGAATCCGGTGGCGGAATTCCGTGGCGGAAGGGTGACACGTTCTTCAACGCACCCGCGAACGGGCCTGCGTCGATCCTGCTTGCGCGCGGAGGCCGGTTGTGGCGCGCGCAGGCCATGGCGGATTGGATGGACGCCACCCTGCGTGACCCCGCGACGGGCCTGATTCTCGACGGCATCAGGGGAAGCGGCGATCTGGACCGAGCTGTGTACAGCTATTGCCAGGGCGTCGTGCTCGGCGTCGAGACGGAACTCGCCGTCCGGGTCGGCGCGTCTCGGCACCGCGAGCGTGTCCATGCGTTGGTGAACTCGGTCGACACGCATCTGTGTCGCGAGTGCGTGATCGTCGGTGGTGGCGGGGGAGACGGCGGCCTGTTCGACGGCATCCTCGCCCGCTATCTCGCTCTCGTCGCGACGTCCCTGCCGGGTGATACCGACGAGGACGAAAGGGCCCGCATGCTGGCCGCGTCGATCGTGCTGCGGTCGGCCGAGGCTGCGTGGGAGAACCGGCTGGAAGTCGAGGATCACCCGCTGTTCGGTGCGTCGTGGGAGACCGAAGCGCGGCTACCCGGTCCCGGGCACACGGTGGCCACGTTTTCGGGTGGGACCGTGCGTTCGTCGGCCGTGCCGGAGCGCGACCTGTCGGTCCAGCTCAGCGGTTGGATGCTCATGGAAGCGGCGTACACGGTGTCCGCTGCGGGATACCGATAGGAGCTTTCGTCATGACAGGAACCGGGCCGCGGACGTCCTGGAACCCGACGGTGTACCACCGGTACGCCGACGAACGCTCGAGGCCCTTCTACGATCTGGTGCAGCGGGTGCAGCACGCATCGCCCGTCGAGGTCGTCGACCTGGGGTGCGGTACCGGCGTGCTGACCGCGACGTTGACGCAGCGGTGGCCCGACGCCCGCATCACCGGGATCGATTCGTCCCCGGACATGGTTGCCGGGCAGCCTGCTGATCTGCCGTCGAACGTGACGGTGATCGAAGGAGACATCTCCGATTTCGACGCGTCGAACATCGACGTCGTGGTGTCCAACGCGGCACTGCAGTGGGTGCCCGAGCATCGCGAACTGATCACCCGTTGGGCCGAGCAGCTGAATTCAGGCGGCACCGTGGCCTTTCAGGTTCCTGCCAACTTCGACGCGCCGTCACACGTGTTGATGCGTCGCCTCGCCGAGTCGGACGAGTGGGCGCCGGTGCTCTCGGGAGTACTTCGCGGGACCGACAGCGTCGACCGCGCCGAGCAGTACGCGTCGGCGCTGATGGGTGCGGGCCTGGCCGTCGATGCGTGGGAGACGTCGTACGTGCATGTGCTGCCCGGGGCCGATCCGGTACTGAACTGGGTGCGCGGCACCGGGTTGCGGCCGGTGCTGGACGCGCTCGACGACGAACAGCAGCCGCGTTTCGAGGCGCAGTACGCGGAGTTGCTGCGGGAGGCCTACCCGTCGACTCCGACGGGGACGCTCTTCCCGTTCCGGCGGGTGTTCGTCGTCGCCGAGAAGAACTGAACTACTCGAGGACTTCCTCGACCTCGACGACTTCTTCCGGTCGTGCCATTTCTTTTCGGTACTGCCAGATTCCGACGCACGTGCCGACGACGAGAAGCACGATCATCGCGATGAGGACGGCAGGCAGCAGCCACGGCACCTTCTCCAGGAAACTGCCGAAATAGAATCCGACGAGCAGAAGAACCGGTGCCCAGATGATGGCGCCCAACGTGCTCGCGATCGTGTAGCGACGGTGATTCATGTTGGCCGCGCCCGCGACCATCGGGCACAACGTGCGCACCCACGGGATCCACCGCGCGACCAGGACGGCCCAGAAGCCGTGCTTCTCGAGCAACACGTTCACCTTGTGCAGGTTCTTGGTGTTGAGGTACTTGCCGTTCTTGCGCGCGACGAGTTTGGATCCCGTTCTGCGGCCGATGACATAGCCGACCTGGTTTCCTGCAATGGCGGCGATCATCGCGCCCGCCGACAGCGCCCAGATGTGCCCGGTGCCCGACGCGTGCGTAGCCATGACGATGCCTGCGGTGATGAGCATGGAATCGCCGGGCAGGAACAAGCCGATGATGACCGCGCACTCGAGAAAGACGAACGTGACCACCACGATCCAGACCACGAGTGGCCCTGCGGTTTCAAGAGGACCGAACTGGCCCATCGACTGAATCACTGTTCTTGCATTCGCGATCTAGGAGTTGGGGTTGTCCTGCTGCGCGTCGATGGCGTCCGTGGCCTCCGACAGCGGCGTCTTGCGAGCCTTGACGAATCGCTTGCCGACCTCGATCGCGATGGGCAGCACCGAGACGAGAACGATGATGATGAAGATGATGTCGACGTTGTCGCGGATGAACGCGATCTGGCCGAGGAAGTAACCGAGCAGGGTGACGCCTGCACCCCACACGACACCACCGACGATGTTGTAGGTGACGAAGATCGAGTACTTCATCTTCGACGCGCCTGCGACGACGGGGGCGAAGGTGCGCACGATCGGCACGAAACGGGCCAGGATGATCGTGATCGGACCGTGCTTCTCGAAGAACGCGTGCGACTCGTCGATGTACTTCTTCTTGAAGAACTTGGCGTCGTCCGACTTGAAGAGCGCCGTTCCGCCCTTGCGGCCGATGAAGTAACCCACCTGGTCACCGGCGATAGCGGCGATGGGGATCAGGATGATCAGCGTCCAGATGGAGGCGAACGGTTCGACCTCGGTGGACTTCGACGCGGCGATCAGGCCTGCCGTGAACAGCAGAGAGTCACCGGGAAGGAGAGGGAACAGCAAACCCGACTCGATGAAGACCACGAGGAGCAGTCCGACGAGCACCCAGGTGCCGAACGAGTTCAGCAGGTTGACTGGATCGAGAAAGCCGGGCAACAAAGCCAGGTTCGTCGTCACGGATTCCGAGGCAGCAAGAAGACTCACCGCGCCCACCTTACCGGCCGAACCTGGGAGAACCTGAACGACAGGTGTCGATTTCCTTCGCGACGTCTGTCCGTTTCGTCCTGATCGGGACTGGACGCCTCCGGGTGGGTAGCGCGACAGCCCGGGCCAGGGCTTGCCATACTGCAGGAGACAATCATCTGCTTCACATTGGAGGAATGACGCCGTGCCGATCGCAACTCCCGAGGTCTACGCAGAGATGCTTGGCCGGGCGAAGGAACACCAGTTCGCATTCCCGGCGATCAACTGCGTGGGATCCGAGTCCATCAACGCCGCAATCAAGGGCTTTGCCGACGCGGGAAGTGACGGCATCATTCAGTTCTCGACCGGTGGTGCCGAGTTCGGCTCCGGCCTCGGCGTCAAGGACATGGTCACCGGCGCGGTAGCGCTCGCCGAGTTCGCGCACGTCGTCGCCGCCAAGTACGACGTCACCATCGCGCTGCACACCGACCACTGCCCGAAGGACAAGCTGGACACCTACGTCCGCCCGCTGCTCGCCATCTCGCAGGAGCGCGTCGACGCAGGCAAGAACCCGCTGTTCCAGTCGCATATGTGGGACGGTTCCGCGGTGCCGATCGACGAGAACCTCGAGATCGCCAAGGACCTGCTCGCCAAGGCGGCAGCTGCGCGCATCATCCTCGAGATCGAGATCGGTGTCGTCGGTGGTGAAGAGGACGGCGTCGAGGCCGAGATCAACGACAAGCTGTACACGTCGAACGAGGACTTCCTGAAGACCGTCGAGGCTCTCGGTGCAGGAGATGCGGGCTCGCGCTACCTGCTCGCTGCGACGTTCGGCAACGTCCACGGCGTCTACAAGCCGGGCAACGTCAAGTTGAAGCCGTCCGTGCTCGCCGACGGCCAGAAGGTCGCCTCCGAGAAGCTCGGCCTGGCCGCCGGTTCGAAGCCGTTCGACTTCGTGTTCCACGGCGGATCGGGATCGCTGAAGAGCGAGATCGACGAGGCCCTGGAGTACGGCGTCGTGAAGATGAATGTCGACACCGACACCCAGTACGCGTTCAGCCGTCCCATCGCCGGCCACTTCTTCACCAACTACGACGGTGTGTTGAAGGTCGACGGCGAGGTGGGCAACAAGAAGGCCTACGACCCGCGCAGCTACCTCAAGAAGGCCGAGGCCGGTATGACTGCCCGCGTCGTCGAGGCGTGCAACGACCTCAAGTCCGCAGGTCGCAGCGTTTCGGCCGGCTAGCCGGCTCGTGAGTGGGAATGTGTAGCCCGCTGCACATTCCCACTCACATGCGGCGTCAGCCGCACATCTTCCAACTCTCGCCCTCGAGGCGTAGATCGAAGGTCCGTGGAGAACGATCGGCGGCGTTCGCGGCCGTGTACGCGGTGACCTGGGCAATCGCGGTGTCGTCCGTGATCTGGACCGCGTCGATGCTCTGGACCACCGGGATGCTGCCCTGCTCGACGGCCACGCGGTGCACGTCAGCGAATTCCGCGTCGGGAATGTCTCGATAGAACGTCGCCAGATCTCCGCACGTCGACGACCGCAGCGTTGCCAGATCGCCCGTCGTCAGGGCCTGTGTGAACGTCTCGATCGACGACCGGATCTGCGCCTCCTCCGAGGATCCCCGGTCTCGGGACATGTACGCGAACGCGACGGCGCCCGCAGCCACGATCACGACGAGTGCACCGACGAACGCCATTACCCAACGGCGCCCGGACGAGCTGCGTTTCACGCGTTCCGGCTGACTCGGTTCGATCCTCTGCGGCCTCGCCTGTGGCGGCAGCGTGTCGAGCCGTGGCGGTATCTTGCGCGGCGGCACCTTCGGTGACGGTTTCCTCGATTTCGGAATCGCCTTGGTCACGGGCTCGTCCGCCCGCGCCTCCGCTCCGTTTTCATCGTCCGACACGCCTGCTCCCGATCGACCGCCACATCTGCATCGCCAGATCTTAACGAGCAAGCCGGTGGTGGCCCGGAAGCCGCGCGGGGTGAAGGGGCACAATGGACCCCATGACTTCATTCGGTGACTTGCTCGGACCGCAGCCGACGCTGCTCCCAGGGGACGACGAGGCTGAGTCCGCGCTCCTGAATCACGAGGACCCGGCTTCGGTCGCGGCGAACCACCCGACGGCGTCGATCGCATGGGCGTACCTCGCGGAAGCCGCGCTGGAGTCCGGCCAGACCATCACCGCGTACGCGTATGCGCGGACCGGCTATCACCGCGGCCTGGATCAGCTGCGTCGCAACGGATGGAAGGGATTCGGGCCGGTCCCGTACAGCCATGAACCCAACCGAGGATTCCTCCGCTGCGTCGCCGTCCTCGCCAAAGCCGCCCGCGACATCGAAGAGAACGACGAGTACGCGCGGTGCCTCGACCTCCTCGAAGACAGCGACCCGAAGGCAGCCGAAGCTCTCGGTCTCGGCTGATCGGCTGCGCCCGAACGCCAGGCGAGGTCGGGCGCGCATCAGGGCCGGGCGCACCCGGTTGCAGCTGTCGTTGCTTCCGATCGTTCAGTGCGCGCTCGCGGCAGGCGTGGCGTGGTTCGTGGCAACGGACATCGTGGGGCACACGCATCCGTTCTTCGCGCCTATCGCGGCCGTCGTCTCTCTCGGAATCTCGCTCGGCGCTCGCATGCGCCGGTCGGCCGAGCTCGTCGCCGGAGTCACCGTCGGAATCGGCGTCGGCGATCTGATCATCTCGGCCATCGGCAGTGGCCCGTGGCAGATCGCCCTCGTCGTCGCGTTGGCGATGTCGACGGCCGTATTTCTCGACGGCGGCCCCATCATCGCGATGCAGGCCGGCTCGTCCGCGGTACTCGTCGCGACGCTCATTCCGCCGGGAAATTCCGGCGGAATCGACCGCATGGTCGACGCGTTGACCGGTGGTCTCGTCGGCATCGCGATCGTCGCCCTCATTCCGACGCATCCGGTGTGGCGTGCGCGCAAGGATGCGGCCAAGGTCCTCGGCACCGCAGGTGACGTGCTGCAGAAGGTCGCCGACGGTCTCGTCGCCAACGATCCGAAGCCGATCGAGGAAGCGCTGAAGAAGGCGCGCGCGACGCAGTCCGACATCGACGCGCTGCGGACGAACATCAAGGGCGGTCGCGAGATCGCGCGACTCTCGCCGTTGTACTGGGGTCACCGAAATCGGTTGGGCGAGCTCGCGAGAACGGCCGACCCCATCGACAACGCCATCCGCAACATCCGCGTGCTCGCGCGTCGGTCGCTGACGCTCGTGCGTGACGACGAGATCCTCGACCCGCGTCTCGTCGACGAGGTCGAGAAGTTGGCTCATGCCGTCGATGTCCTCCGCAAGATGATCCTCGCCGATCCCGGCCAGCAGCCCGACGCGGCCGAGGCTGCTCGGGTGCTGCGAACCGTTGCGGCCGGAGCGAAGCCGGAACTGATCAGGAACGCAGGATTGTCGGCGACGGTCGTGCTCGCGCAGCTGCGGTCGATCATCGTCGACCTGTTGCAGGTCGCCGGCCTGAAGCGGATCTCCGCTCTGGCGACGTTGCCGCCGACCGTCGAGAACCCGGAGGTGAAGCCCGACCCCTGGTGACATGAGCCCATTGCACACATGCGCATGTACGCATATGGTGAGCCCGGCAACTACTTCGACCAAGGGGAGACATGGGCGCCGGACACGGGCACGGTCATGGCATCACGGGCGCAGGCGAGTCGGCGGCGCCGTCGACCAAGCGGATACGCAACATGGTGATCGCACTGGCGATCCTCGTGGCCTTTCTGATCCTCGAAGCCACCGTCGCGCTGATCATCGACTCCCTCGGTCTGCTCGCCGACGCCGGACACATGCTGACCGACGTCCTCGGAATGTCGATGGGTCTCGTCGCGCTCCTACTCGCCAGGAAGGGCAGCGCCGTCGCGGCTCGCACGTTCGGGTGGCATCGCGCCGAGGTGCTGACGGCCGTCGCGAACGCAGTGCTGTTGCTCGGCGTCGCCGCGTTCATCATGTACGAGGCAATCGACCGGATCGGCGACGCGCCGGACATCCCCGGCCTCGCGATGATCCTCACCGCAGCGGCGGGTCTGGCGGCGAACCTTGTCGTCATGCTGCTCATTCGAGGCGATGCGAAGGACAGCATCGCAGTGCGCGGCGCCTACATGGAAGTGCTCGCCGACGCCGTCGGCAGTGTCGGAGTGCTCGTCGCCGGCTTCCTGCTGCTCGTGTTCGGGTGGACATGGGCGGACATCGTCGTCGGTGTTCTGATCTCGCTGTGGGTCATCCCGCGCGCGGTGAAGCTCGCAGGCGCGGCGCTGCGCATCCTCACGCAGGCGAGCCCGGGACACGTCGACGTCGAGGCCGTCGAAGCGGATCTCGCAGCGCTGCCCGGAGTGGTCGGGGTGCACGACCTGCACGTCTGGACGCTCACCACGGGCATGGACGTCGCGACCGTGCATCTCGAGTGCGACGGGTCCAGTTCGGTGCTGCTCCAGCGCGCGAAGACCGTACTCGCGACGTACGGTCTCGACCACGCGACCGTTCAGGTCGAACCCACTGCGCACGGGTCGACGTGCAAGGACGAACTCACTTGGTGAACGTTTTCACCCCGCGACCCGGCCGCCACAGGTCGATCTGCATGTGATCGTCGACGAGTGATGTCAGCACCACTTCGGTGATGTCCAGGTCGAACACGTTGTACGGAGTCAATTCCGGCGGTGCGGCGTCGAAGATCTTCTGCAGTTCGACCGGGTCCGTCAACTCGACGGCAGTGCCGGAAATCTTCGCGTCGCCCCCGTCCATCGAATGATGACCGGGGTTGCTGTGAATCGCATACCGCGAATCTCTGCGGAGATCTTGTACTTTCAGCGCGTTCAGCATGGAACCGAGTCGTAAGGTCTTCTCGCCGATCTCCACCTCGGTGCCGCTCACTCGCGGCGATCCGTCCTTACGAAGTGTCGCGAGGACGTGATGTTTGTGAGCGGTGAGGCGTGCGGCTACCGCCTTCGCCAGGTCGGGTGCATCGGTCTCGAATTGTCTCCAGGAAGCCATGACGGAATTGTGCAGCCTGGTCACTGACATCGTGTGTCAGTAATATTCGCGTGGTGCGTTCGTCGAGACTTTTGCAGCTGATGCTGACGCTGCAGCACGGCCGCGCGACGACCGCACAGGCTCTCGCCGACGAGGCAGGAGTGTCCGTGCGCACGATCTACCGCGACATCGCAGCACTCGGCGCGGCCGGAGTGCCGCTGTGGACCGAGTCAGGACCGGGCGGCGGCGTTCGACTTCTCGACGGTTGGCAGTCGAAATTGACCGGCATGACCGGCGTCGAGACGTCCGCGCTGATGTTGCTCGGGGTCCCGTCGATCGCGGCAGACCTCGGGCTTTCCGACGCCACCGCGGCGGCCGAGAACAAACTCCTCGGCGCGTTGCCGATGCCTCTTCGGGCAGGCGCTCAGGTGTGGCGCGAGCGTCTGTATGTCGACGCTCCAGGCTGGTTCACCGAGCCGGCGGCCAACGAGCATCTGCCGACGATCAGCACGGCCGTACTCACCGGACGACCGATCGAGCTCGGTTACCGCGGATCGACCAGGCGGGTCGACCCGTTGGGCCTCGTGGCGAAGGCCGGAGTCTGGTACCTCGTCGCACGTCGCGAGTCGACGGTTCTGTCGTACCGAGTGGACCGCACCTCGAGCGTCGAACTTCGGGACGGCCAGGTCGAGCGTCCCGACGGGTTCCATCTCGCGACGTGGTGGGCCGAGTCCACGGCGAAATTCGACCGCGCGTTGCTGAAATTCGACTGCCGCGTCAGGCTGTCTCCTGCTGCGGTCCACATGCTGCGGGGTGTGATCGGGCGAGAGGCGACGCCTGATCCGATGCCTGCTCGAGGCGCCGACGGCTGGACGACGACGGATCTGAGGCTCGAGACGTTCGACGTCGCGCTGAGTCAGGTGACCGCTCTCGGCGTGGGTGTGGAAGTGCTCGCCCCGGCCCGGCTACGTCGGGCGCTGCGTGCGGTCGCGCTCGAGATGGCAGACCGGAACGCCTGACGTCACAGCCAGAACCGCATCAGATAGTTGCCGTACTGCGCGTAGATTTCCGGAACCCCCGAGAGCCCGAAAAGCCAGTAGATCGCGCCGAAGAATGCCGCGTTGATCTGCGGGACGAACAGGAACGCAACGAGAATCAGAATGCCGTAGGCCTTGAAGTTCGCCAGAGCGCGTCGCGTCTCGTAGGACAGCGACGGTTCGAGTGCGGCATACCCGTCGAGACCGGGGACCGGCAGCAGGTTCAGCACGGTCGCCATGACCTGCAGGAACGCGAGGAAGCTCAGGCCCCACCAGAACGCGAGGTGGTCGCCGTCCGTTCCGAACAGGCGGATGACGACCAGGAGAACGACGGCAACGATCGCATTGGCGGCGGGACCGGCCAGCGAAATGCGGCGCTGCACTTTGGGCGCGAACATCCCCTGACGCAGGTACACCGCCCCGCCGGGAAGTCCGATTCCACCGATCGCGATGAACACCACGGGCAGCACGATCGACAGCAGCGGGTGGCTGTATTTGACGGGATTCAGCGTCAGATACCCGCGCAGCTCGACTTCACGGTCACCCGCGCGATACGCGGTGTACGCGTGGCCGAACTCGTGCAGGCAGACCGTCACGATCCAGCCGGCGAGAACGAGCACGAACACACCGACGCGCGCCGAGACGGCCGTCGGCGACGATGCGGTCCACGCGACGACACCACCCGCGACAGCGGCGACGACCACCGCGAGGAAGACCGGGCTCGGTCGGACCGAGCGTCGAATCGGCGAGATGCTCACCGGACCAGCAACCACTCCTGGTCGTGGCGGTAGAACGTCGACCGCTTGACCTCGCGGTCGCCCGGGACGCCGTCGCGAACGAGCTGAGCTGCCATCGCGCCCAACTGCATCGCGCGTCCGGCCACCCAGCGATACCGGAAGAGGCGGCGTCGACCCGTCACACGTGCCTTCAGTCCCGGCATCTCCGGTGTGGGTACCACCTCGACTCCGGGTGCGGTACCGGAGAAGAGTTGCGTGTCGTCGACGTACGCCTCACCTTCGAGCCGCTCACCGGAACCGTGGACGACGGCCCGGCCCACCACGGCCTTGCCTGCGTCGTCGCGAATGAGCGGCGTGGGCGTCGCGGTTCCGGTCATCGCCACCTTGGCCGCGCGTGCGCCCGTCCCGAGGCGGTAGATGTGGCATGCCGCGGTGGCCGAGTCGGGAACGTAGGCGAGTTCGACGTGCAGACGCTCGGTCCGCATCAGCCTCGTCAACACGGCCGCCAGTGCCGCGTCGTCGCCGAGGACGATGACCCGAGCATCGACGACCGTCCCGATGGCCGAGAACAATGCATCGCACTCCTCGACGGTCGGGATCGGAGATGCGGAGGTGAGGGGCACGTCGGTCAGTGAAATGGGCACAGGCGGAGTGCCGCACTGGAAGACGAACGGCGTCACAGTGCTTGCCCTACCGACGGTGCCCGCCAGATCGGACGAGAACGTGCGCGCATGTTTCTCACTGTGCTCCTAGAGGCCGTTGTTCGACGTCCACCGTAGCGTCAAGTGGTGTCCGGGCCGGTGCGGAGCCGGAACGACACACGGACTCGGCTAGACTGACCCCCCGGCCTGCCCTTGCGTCTGGCAGCAACCATCGCCCGAGACACAGCACGCGAAACACACCAGGAGAGCACATGCCGGCGATAGTCCTGATCGGCGCCCAGTGGGGCGACGAGGGCAAAGGCAAAGCGACAGATCTGTTCGGCGAGCGGCTGCAGTGGGTCGTCCGCTACCAGGGCGGCAACAACGCCGGCCACACGGTTGTTCTCCCCAACGGTGACAAGTTCGCGTTGCACCTGATTCCGTCCGGCATCCTGACTCCTGGCGTCAAGAACATCATCGGCAACGGCGTCGTCGTCGACCCGGGTGTGTTGCTCGACGAGCTCGCCGGCCTCGAATCGCGCGACGTCGACACCTCCGGCCTGCTGCTCAGCGCCGACGCGCACCTGATCATGCCGTACCACGTGGCCATCGACAAAGTGACCGAGCGCTTCCTCGGCGCGAAGAAGATCGGTACGACGGGACGCGGCATCGGCCCCTGCTACCAGGACAAACTCGCCCGTGTCGGGGTGCGTGCCGCGGACGTTCTCGACGAGAAGATCCTGACGCAGAAGGTCGAGGCGGCGCTGGAGTTCAAGAACCAGGTGCTGTCCAAGATCTACAACCGCAAGGCTCTCGATCCTCAGCAGGTCGTCGACGAGGTGCTCGAGCAGGCGGAGAGCTTCAAGCACCGCATCTCGGACACTCGCCTCGAACTCAACCTGGCACTCGAGCGTGGTGAGACGGTTCTGCTCGAAGGATCGCAGGGCACGTTGCTCGACGTCGATCACGGCACCTATCCCTACGTCACGTCGTCCAACCCGACGTCCGGTGGTGCCGCGGTCGGTTCCGGTATCGGCCCGAACAAGATCTCGACCGTCCTGGGCATCCTGAAGGCCTACACGACGCGCGTCGGGTCCGGCCCGTTCCCGACCGAACTGTTCGACAATCACGGCGAGTACCTCGCGAAACAGGGTGGAGAGGTCGGCGTGACGACCGGTCGCGCGCGACGCACCGGATGGTTCGACGCCGTCATCGCTCGTTACGCAACGCGTGTCAACGGCATCACCGACTACTTCTTGACGAAGCTCGACGTCCTGTCCAGCCTCGACACCATTCCGATCTGCGTGGCCTACGACGTCGACGGGGTTCGCCACGACGAGATGCCGATGACGCAGACCGGTTTCCATCACGCAAAGCCGATCTACGAAGAGATGCCCGGTTGGTGGGAGGACATCTCCGGTGCGCGCACGTTCGAAGACCTGCCCCAGAACGCGCAGAACTACGTGCTGCGTCTGGAAGAGCTTTCAGGTGCCCACATTTCGTGCATCGGTGTGGGTCCTGGCCGCGACCAAACCATCGTGCGTCGGGACATTCTCGGTTCCTGATCCGCCGCGCCCTTGGCCCCGCAGCATTCATGCTGCGGGGCCTTTCTCGTTCTGAACCGCGGATCGGCAGGTAACGAATTGGATAAACCTCGTGGTCGGTTTCAGCCGATCGGGTCGGGTAGGTGTGCGCCTGCGGGCGGAGCGTCGGGCATCGTGAGGTTTTCGCGTTACTGCATTCGAACGAACGGTCAGCTTTACACACCGTCGCAGCATGTAACGTCCGGTTGGTAAAAAGCAGTCAAAAATACCTTTTACCTTTTTCCTTTGCGTCGCTAACAGACCCCTCGGTACCTGCGAAACAATGGACGACGCACCAGGTGCGCGGGCCGGCATCGGCCACCCGACCCGAAGAAGCTGGGTCTCCTCATCGGCCTGAGAAAGCTCGGGCCCACACGAAGAGAGAATCGTATGAACAAGGCAACAAAAGGCGCCGTAGCAGCGGGTGTTTCGGCCGTACTGCTGCTCGGTGGTCTCGGGTCCTTCGCTCTGTGGCAGGACACCGAAACCGTCGGTGGCGGCGAAATCAACTCGGGTGAGCTGAATTTCGAGCCGAGCGGGGCGCCGGGCGTCTGGACGGACATCTCCGTCACGCCGAACGTCGTCATCGGTGCCGATCCGTCGGGATACCTCATCGTGCCGGGCGATGTTCTCACGTACGACACGACGTACACGGTCAATTCGGCCGGTGAGAACATCGCGGCGACGATCACCGCGGACTTCACGGGCATCGGTGGTGGAAACGAACTCGCCGCCAGGTTGAACCCGCAGGTTTCCGTCGACGGCGGTCCTGCACTGGCCAGCGGGTCGGCTGTACCGCTCCCGTTGACATCTCCCACCCAGACGATCGAGGTAACGGTCACCATCACCTTCGACGAGACGACTCCGGATCTGATCGCTCAGAATCAGTCGGTGAACCTGAACGATTTCACCCTGACGCTCGATCAGGTACGTCCCTGATCGCTGACCTGTGATCAAGCACGGCCGATACTGGGCCCTCGCAGCCGCGTCCGTCGTCGTGGTGGTCCTCGGATCAGCACAGACGACGGGCGCGTTGTGGCGTGACGATGCCGCGGTAAGTGGGGGCACCATCAACTCCGGCACCTTGGACATCAAGGTCGGACCCACGGGAGCCGAGGTGAACGACTACGTGCTTGCTGCGTTGGGCTCGACGAACCTCGGACCCAACGGGTTCTCTCAGGCGCCGCTGTCCGTGAAGAACGCGGGCACGGTCCCGTTCGGCTATCGCTTGCAGACGACAACGGTGACGGGGACGGTTCCATTGACGCTGACCGCGAGTATCGTTGCCGCGACCGCGAACTGCCCGTCGACGGTCGACCCGACCGGGGCGACGCAGTTGTACACCGGCAATGCAGCCGGCGCGCAGGCTCCGCTTGCACCGGGGTCCAGGGTGCTTGCACCCGGAGCCGGTGAGGTCTGGTGCTTTCGTCTCGCGGTCGGGGTCGATCCGCCGAAGAACCAGTCGTCGACCGTGAAGTTCTCGTTCCGGGCGGACCAGACATGAGTACCGAAGACACCGACGTCATCCCCGTGGTTCGGGCTGAGAAGCCAGTCGACGATCGCACGGGTGTGTGGTGGTGGGTCAGTCGCGTCGTCTCGTATACCTTGCTTGCCGCAATGCTTTTCGTGCTTGCTGTGACGGTCGTCGTTCCGCGCGTGTCGGGTTCGACGCCGTACACGATCCTGACGTCTTCCATGAAGCCCACCTACCCACCCGGAACTCTCGTCGTCGTCAAGCCCGCCGATCGCTCGGAGCTGACCGTAGGCACCCCGATCACGTACCAGATCGAGTCGGGCAAGCCCGATGTGGTGACGCACCGAATCGTCGCGACGCAACAGTCCGGCGGCGGCGTCACGACGTACGTCACACGCGGCGACAACAATGGATCCGACGACGAGAACCCAGTGCAGATCGGTCAGGTTCGCGGCAAGGTCTGGTATTCGGTGCCGTACATGGGTTACGTCAACAACTGGCTGAACGGCGAACAGCGCCGAATCACGGTGACAGTCATAGTGATCGGCCTCGCCGGGTACGCGTTGTTCATGTTCGTCGGAGCTGGACTGGATCACCGGAAGAAGCGGAGGGCGGCGTCGTGAACAAGGACGTTGCCGTGCCCTGCGCAATTGTGGTCACGGCATTGGCGATCGTGGTCTTGCTCGGGACCGGCTCGGCTCGGCCGGTGCAAGCGGTCGGGTACAGCTACGACGGCGTGACGTGGGAGCATGTACTTCCTACTCCTCTGTTGGACAAGCAGATTCGATGGGTTCCCGGTGATCGGCGCGACGTGGCCTTCCATGTCTTCAACGACACGGACAACGATGGACGTATTCAGGTGCAGGTTCGGACCGACAACCGAAAATTCGGCGAATCCTTGACGGTGTCGATCGACGGAACGCCGTACTCGTCGGGGTGTGGAGCTGTGTTGGTGGGCGCGCACGAGAAGCGTCGTATCGGGGCCACGGTCGATATGGCTGTGAATGCAGGAAATGCAACGCAGAATGCGCAGTCGGTCGTGGAATTGATGGTGCGCTGGGACAACGAGGACGACGTCGAGTGCGCGACGGCCTCGGGTGAACGGGAAGGTGCGTACTCGTGATGGCGCGTCATACGGAGAAGCGCAGTGTGGTGTCCCGGGTGGGGGCGGCAGTGATCAGCGCCCGTGCCCGAGCCATCATGTCGATCGGCATCGTTCTCGGCCTGGGTGCGGTGGGAACCCTTGCAGCGTGGTCGGATACGTCGACGGCGACGTCGGGTACCTTCACGACAGGAACGATCGACATCACGATCGGTGACACGGCGCCGGGTGCGGACAACGTCACGCTGACGTCGTTGTCGAGCACGGGCATCGCTCCGGGCAACACGGTGTCTGCTCCGCTGACGGTCCGCAACAACAATTCCGTGCCGTTCACGTACACGATTTCGGTCGTCGCGAGCAATGCGACGCTGGGTGCCTTGCTGAACACCTCGGTGTACGCCGGATCAGCGTGTACGGGAACGGCATTGAGCACGGTGTCGGGTCTGTCTCCGTCGAAGTTCTTTCAACAGGCATCTCCCGCCGGTAATTTGAGCAGGCCTCTCGCGCGGAACGCCACCGATCCGCTGTGTATCAGCGTGACGATGCCGTCGACTGCTACAGCGCCGGCAACGCCTGCGTCCGGGACATTGACCTACTCGCTCGTGGCGACGTCGTCGTAGATGAGTACCGACGCAGTGCGAGTCGATGCGCACGATCAACGGAACCGACGATGGGTACGCGAAACCGCGCTCACCATCGGAGCTTTGGCAGGCCTGCTGTGCGTTCTGGTGGCGTTGTCCGCGTTCGTGTTCGGTGTGACCCCGCTGGTGTTCAGGTCTGGGTCGATGTCACCGGCCATCGAGACGGGCGCGCTGGCATTGAGCAAGAAGACGCCTGCCGTCGACGTGCGTGTGGGCGACATCGTGAACGTCACCGATGCCGCGGGAAACGGCATCACTCACCGCGTCGTCGAGATCGGGGCGGCCGGAAGCGACAGCGTGGAACTGTTCCTGAAGGGTGATGCGAACGCAGATCCCGATGCGCAGCCGTACGTCGTCTCGGAAGCAGGCAGGGTCCTGTTCAGCGTGCCGAAGCTGGGCTACGCGGTGACCTGGCTGAGTGGGCCTGTTGCAGTGTTCGCGGGTGGGGTGTTCGTCGGGGTTCTGCTGATGATCGCGTTCAGGCCGCGGGACGGTGAGCGGGCGTCGACCGACGACGAACCGGAATCCTTCGGTCGTCACAGCAAGATGCCGATGTCGGTGTTCGCGGTGCTGGCCACGATCGGTGCGGTCGGCTTGTCGTCCTCCAACCCTCCAGTTGCATTGGCCGCACCTCTGACCGACACCTCGACCGTGACGAGCGGGACGTTTGCCACTGCCTTGCCGAGGCCGGCAAGTTTCACGTGCACTTCAGGAGGGAGCCTTCTGAACCCTGCAATACTCACGTGGCCGAACAACCCCACGTACAGCTATCGGCTGGACTTCACGCCGACGACGAGCGGGCTGACCAACCCGATCGTTCTCGCTCCGGCTGCCGGTGCCACGAGGACGTACAACACATCGAGCTTGAGCACCCTCCTCTTCATTGGAACGAGGACTTTCACCTTGCGCGCATTCATCGGAACGAACATTTCACCACCGGCATCGGTTACTCAATCGGTCAACTGGACAACCGCTCTGGTTACAAGTTGCGCAGGCAGTGCGCCGTCGCAGACGAACATCGCCGCCCGCCTGGCACCGCAAGCCGCCCAATCGACCACGACGACCCCGTCGCCTTCGTCCACAACGCAAGACCCCACTACGACGACGCCTCCGCCTGCGACGACAACCCCGCCCACCGCGACGACGACCCCGCCCACCACGACAACGCCACCCGTCACGACGACAACCACGACCACCCCGGCCCCAGTCCCCGCGGACCTGATTGCACCCCAGACCTCCCCGTCGGGCTCGGCGGTGGCGAAGGTGGTGAGCGTCGACGGTTCGCCGACGCTGCAGATCACCGACTCGTCCGGCGAGGTTCAGTACAGCGGACCGATCACGTCGTCCGCGGAATACGGCTACGGGGTGGCCTGGGCGTCGGGCGACCAGTTGTGGCTCCTCGGACCGAGCCAGTTGGTCCGGCTCGACGGCGGGGCGTCGGGGTGGACGAGGACCATCGTGGAACCGACCTCACCGGACATACCCGCGGAAATTGCTTCGCGACTGAATTGATCTTGAAGTCCACCAGACAATCTGGGTAATTCGCGGGCTTTGTTGCAGAATTGGGCGGACAATGGTCGCCAGGCGATGCTAGGGAGGGGCGGGCGATGTCGAATTCTTACAACGGTCTGGACGTGTTCGAGTTTCAATTCGATCGATTCGGTTACGAGCACTCGTGGATCGGTGAACCGACCGGCGAATTCATGCTCGGACCGAACGGTGGCGGAATGATGGAGTTCGCCAAGGCTACGGTCTTCGCTCTTCCCGACGGCGGTGCGCACGAGGTCCACGGCGAGATTCTCGACTGGTACATGGCACACGGGGGACCGTACGGGCCTCTCGGCTACCCCATCAGCAACGAGAAGCCGACTCCGACGGGCTATGGCAGATACAGCTTGTTCGAGCGTGGATCGATCGGGTGGTTGCCGGAAACCGGTGCGTTCGCGATCGGTACGCCCGAGGACGATTCGTTGAATTCCAAATCCGGGACGGACGAAACGGAGTCGATTGCTCTTTCGGCTTCCGCCGTGTCGATTTCGGCTTGAAATACCGCACGTGCGTAAAGAGAGCTTCGGAAAAGAATCGCGGTTTGTTATCGGTCGAATATCCGACCGCAGATAATCGAAACCGAAGTGCAAGTGCGGTCCGACGCCGATCCGTCTGCAACGAATCTCAGAACAGCGTCGGTTCACCGAAACCCGCGACGCGCTCGATCGCCAGGATCTTCTCTTTCGTCGACGGTCCACCCGGCGCGGAGAAGCCGCCGACCTCGCGTCCGCCGCCGAGGACACGGTGGCACGGGACGATGATCGGCACCGGGTTGCGGCCCAGCGCTCGGCCGACGGCCTGAGCGGCCCGAGGTCGGCCCAGCCGCGCTGCCACTGCACCGTAGGTGAGCGTCGCGCCTCGGGGGATGCTACTGGTCACGTCGTACACAGCACGATCGAATTCGGACACACCCAGCACGACGGGTATCGCGGAGAAGTCCGCGGGCGAACCGTCGAGCAGTAGGACGATCTGCATGGCGGCCCGTTCGGCTGTGCCGTCGAGCTCGCCTACGGACCCACCGAACGGCCGCAGGTAGTCGACCAGTCGCTCGTCGGGTTCGGGGAGCGCGACGGCGGTGATCCCATGACCGGACCAGGCGAGGCCGCAGCGGCCAAGGGCGGTATCGAACAGCGCGAACGGCACCAGTCCACTGTATCGGAAATTGGACTTGATTCACGAGGCCGGTCGAGCGAATACTGGCAGGCATGGCCACCCGGGTACTCAACGCAACGTCATTGGCGCGCGATCTAGGTCGATGGCGCACGGACACGGACGGGGCGCCCGGACGGCGACGCACCTCGCGTCCCACCTATCGTGCCCTCGCCGACGGCATTCGATTGCTCGTGCACGACGGCCGTATCCCACTCGGAGTCGGCCTTCCGAGTGAGCGGGATCTGTCGGCGGCACTCGACCTCAGTCGCACGACCATCACTTCGTCGTACGCGGTCCTGCGAGAAGAGGGCTATCTCGTCAGCAAGCAGGGCGCGCGCAGCACGGTCACACTGCCGGACATGGCGCGGCCGAACGGACTTCTGCTGCAGACCAGGGAAGTGGCCGGGCCGGTCGTGGACATGAGCCATGCGGCGATGTCGGCGCCGACGGAGGCGATGACCGACGCGTACGCCTCTGCGCTGCAAGCACTTCCGACGTACCTGTCGACGCACGGAATGGAGCCGATCGGGCTCGCGGTTCTGCGTGAATCGATCGCGCGTCGGTTCGTCGAACGAGGATTGCCGACGACGGCGGACCAGATCATGGTGACTTCCGGTGCGCAGCAGGCAGTTCGGCTGCTGCTCGGAACGCTGACCGCTCCCGGTGACCGCGTGCTGTTCGATCATCCGACGTATCCCAACGCGGTGGAGGCGGTGCGACGCGTCGGCGCCCGGGCGGTCCCGGTGCCGATCGGACCCGACGGTGACGGCTGGGACCTCGATGGAGTACGCAGCGCCGCACGGCAAACCGCGTCGAAAGTTGCGTACATGATTCCCGACTTCCACAATCCGACAGGTCGGGTCATGAGTTCGGAGAGTCGCGCGGAACTCGCCCGAATCGCGCGTGAGGTGTCGATGACGCTCATCGTCGACGAGACGATGGTCGACCTGTGGCTCGACGCACCGCCGCCGCCTCCGGTCGCGTCGTTCGGCCGGGTGTCCGGCACGGACATCGTGACGATCGGGTCGGCGTCGAAGTCGTACTGGGGTGGACTGCGGATCGGATGGATCCGGGCGCACCCGTCGTTGATCAGCCGTCTTGCCGGCTCACGTGCGGCGCACGACCTCGGCACGTCCATCATGGATCAACTCGCCGCCGGGACTCTGCTCGACGACGCGGACAGCATCCTCGAGGTGCGACGCGACCAGTTGCGTGAGCGTCGGGAAGCGCTGGAAATTGCTCTGGCCGAACATCTTCCGGACTGGCGCTACCGTCGGTCCACCGGTGGGATGTCGCTGTGGCTCGAACTGCCGACGCCGGTGTCCAGTGCACTGGCGGCGACGGCGCCGTCGTTCGGTGCGGTGCTGGCCGCGGGCCCGCGTTTCGGTGTCGAGGGCGCGTTCGAGCGGTTCATCCGCTTGCCGTACACCCGCGAGCCGGTGGAGTTGGCGGCCGCGGTGAGCGCGACCGCCGGCGCCTACCGCGCGCTCGCCCCGAATACGGAAGCACGCGAACCGGCTCTCGTCTTCTGACGTGTGCGCGAATGTATAGCCCGCTGTACATTCGCGCGCACGTGTACGTCAGCGCCAGACGCTGTCTGCATCCGTTGCCACCGATGGCGGCGGCGTCGGAATTCCATTGGGAGTGCGGGAGAATCGCGGCGCAGGCCGGTGCTGGGTGACGCCGTCGACCTCGATGAGCGTTTCCCGTGCCTTCAGGTGTGGCTGCTCGGACGCCTCGCCGAAGGTCAGGATCGGGGAGACGCACGCGTCCGTGCCGTCGAAGATCGCCGCCCACTCGTCGCGAGTCTTGGACTTGAACGTGGCGGTGAAGATTTCACGCATCTCGGGCCAGCGTGCACGGTCGCCCTGGCCGGGTGTCGTGGCCGGATCGAGTTCGAGAATCCGCAGCAGTTCGGCGAAGAACTGTGGTTCGAGCGCGCCGACGGCCACGTGCTTGCCGTCGGCGGTCTCGTAGGTGTCGTAGTAGGGCCAGCCGGTGTCGAGCATGTTGACGCCGCGCTCGTCGGACCAGGCGCCGACGCCTCGCATGCCCCAGATCATGTGCGAGAGTGCGGCAGTGCCGTCGACCATCGCGGCGTCGACGACCTGGCCTTCGCCCGACGTCTGACGTTCGAACAGTGCGGCGAGAATGCCGAAGACGAGGAACATCGATCCGCCGCCGAAGTCGCCGACCATGTTCAGCGGCGGCACGGGGCGTTCACCCTCACGGCCGATGGCGTGCAGAACGCCGGTGACGGAGATGTAGTTGATGTCGTGGCCGGCGGACGACGCCCACGGGCCGTCCTGGCCCCATCCGGTCATCCGTCCGTAGACCAGGCGCGGATTACGTTCCAGAGCGACGTCCGGGCCGAGACCCAACCGTTCCGTCACCCCGGGGCGGAAACCTTCGATGAGCACGTCCGCGCGTTCGATGAGCCCGAGAACCTTCTCGATGTCGGCGGGGTCCTTGAGGTTCGCCTCGACGAGAGTGCGACTACGTAGCTGCTGGTCGTGCTCGGCGATCTGTCCGCCGCGCTGCACGCGCACGACGTCGGCGCCCAGGTCTGCGAGCAGAAGCGCAGCGTGGGGGCCAGGGCCGATGCCGGCGAGCTCGACGACACGAAGCCCCGTCAGGGGGCCGTTCTTGGATGAATCCTTGTTCGACACGCGTCCTCGTTCCAGAGCAGGGGAGCAGGGTGAATCGAGGTTAACTTATGATTGGACGTCAAAGCGATAGCGGTATGGATAATGAGCGGGTGAGCGAACGCGACGTGCCTGCCCGTATCGGAACCCCCCTTACCCCCGGCGCTACCCGGGTGATGCTGCTGGGATCGGGTGAACTCGGCAAGGAAGTGATCATCGCGTTCCAGCGGTTGGGCGTCGAGGTCATCGCCGTCGATCGCTACGACAACGCGCCGGGCCACCAGGTCGCGCATCACGCGTTCACGATCGACATGAGCGACGGAGAAGAGCTCGAGAAGCTGATCGACGCGCAACAGCCCGATTTCGTCGTGCCGGAGATCGAGGCCATCGCAACCGACGCCCTTGCCGAGGTCGAGCGACGCGGCCGCACCACCGTCATTCCGACGGCTCGTGCGACGCAGTTGACGATGAACCGCGAGGGCATTCGCCGTCTGGCCGCCGAGGAATTGAGTTTGCCGACGTCTCCGTACGCGTTCGCGGACTCGCTCGCCGAGGTCGAGAGCGCACTCGCGACGATCGGGTTCCCAGCCGTCATCAAGCCGGTCATGTCGTCGTCGGGCAAGGGGCAGTCCGTCGTCCGCGGCCCCGAGGACGTCGAAAAGGCGTGGGACTACGCGTTGGCAGGTGGCCGCGTGGACCTCGGTCGGGTGATCGTCGAAGGATTCGTCGATTTCGACTACGAGATCACGCTTCTCACGGTTCGTTCCGCGTCGGGAACCGACTTCTGTGAGCCGATCGGGCACCTGCAGGAGTCGGGAGACTACGTCGAGTCGTGGCAGCCGCAGCCGATGAGCGACGCCGCCATCTCCGCAGCGCGCGAGGTCGCGGAGAAGATCACGACGGCCCTCGGCGGCCGCGGCCTGTTCGGTGTCGAACTGTTCGTCAAGGGTGACGACGTCTACTTCTCCGAGGTCAGTCCGCGCCCGCACGACACCGGCTTGGTCACACTCCGCACACAACGGTTCTCCGAATTCGAGCTGCACGCTCGTGCGATTCTCGGCCTGCCCGTTGATGTTTCGCTGATTTCACCGGGTGCGTCCGCGGTGATCTACGGAGGTGTCGACGCGGAAGGTATCGCCTTCGAGGGCGTCGCCGACGCGTTGGCCGTGCCCGAGACCGATCTTCGGCTGTTCGGCAAGCCCGAGAGCTTCGTGCGTCGACGCATGGGTGTCGCGGTGTCGACTGCAGGTGACGTCGACACCGCCCGTTCCCGCGCCACCGAGGCCGCGGGCAAGGTTCGACCTGTCAGGTGAGCGCCCTCGGTGAAGTTCTGGTCGGTCTTGCGATTCTCGTCGGGCTGGCCGGGATCGTCGTGCCGGTCCTTCCGGGGACGATATTGATCTTCGCCGCAATCGCGGTGTGGGCCTTCGTGACCGGCGGTTCGGTGGCGTGGACGACGTTCGCCGTCGCGACGCTGTTGCTCGTCGCGAGTGGCGTCGTGAAATACACGTGGCCGGGTCGCCGGATGCGCGACGCCGGTATCCCGACGCGGTCTCTGATCGTCGGCGGGCTGGTCGGGATCGTCGGGTTCTTCGTCATCCCGGTCGTCGGTCTGTTCGTCGGCTTCGTCGCGGGAACCTACGTCGCGGAACTGATCCGAATTCGCAGCGGCGCTTGGCAATCCACCATTCACGCCACGAAGGCGGCAGGCCTGTCGATTCTCGTCGAACTGTTCGGTGCGCTCGTCGCGAGTGGAGTGTGGCTCGCGGCAGTGCTGTTCACCTGACCGGAACTACTTGACCCGGTACCAGGCTCGCGCATTGCCGCCGAGGACGGCGGGCAGGTCGCCGCCGACGGCTTCAGCGACGAGGTCGAGGTCCGATTCGCGGAACCGCCGGGGAGCGCGGGCGCCCGGGAGGTCGGTTCCGAACATCAATGCCGCTGGGTTGACCTGGTGGATCTGCTTCATCGTGTCCACGACGTCCATGTCGACGCGGCCGAATCCCGACGCCTTGACGCGCACGCCCCGGTCGACGAGATCGAGAAGGTACGGCAGACCCTGCCTCGACATGCCGAGGTGATCGACGCTGACGGCGGGCAGTTTCGACAGGATCGGTTCGAGCGACATCAGCATCGACGCTTCGACGTACAACTCGGCGTGCCAGCCGACGAGATCGTGCGCCCGTCGGGCCTGCGACGTCAGCGTCTGGACGTCGGTGGCGCCGCGCTTGAGGTTGAGACGAAGGGCTCGCACGCCTGCCTTGTCGAGGTCGAGGATGTCCTCGTCGGTGGCGTCGGGAGGAAGACTCGCGACGCCGACCCAGCCGTATCCGAGCGTCTCGAGAGACGAGACGAGGAAGCTCTGATCGGTGCCGTGGAACGACGCGCTGATGACGGCGCCTCCAGTGATGCCGAGCCCGTCGGTGTCGCGTTCGTAGTCGGCGATCGTGTACGGCTCTGCCCGTGCGCCCTGATTCTCGAACAGCGGAAACTGCGGATCGAGGATGTAACGGTGGGCGTCGAACACACCAATAGCATGCCAGCTCGGTAATTCCGACTTCCCGGGGCCTGCAGCGGTGTTTGAATGCGAGTCATGAAACCCGACTTCTCCGTAGTTCTCGAGGGATACACCTACTTCGAGTGTCCGCGCTGGCACGACGGCCGCATCTGGGTGTCCGACTTCTACAGCGGCCGCGTGCTTTCGGCGAATGCGGACGGTTCCGACGCGACCGTCGAAGCCGAGGTTCCGCAGCAGCCGTCGGGACTCGGGTGGCTTCCCGACGGCCGTCTGCTGGTCGTCTCCATGAAGGACCACACCATTCTCCGACGGGAGGACGACGGGTCTCTCGTCGTGCATGCCGATCTGTCGTCGTACGTGGATGCGAACCTCAACGACATGCTGGTCGACGACCGCGGCCGTGCCTACGTCGGCAATTTCGGGTTCGATCTGATGAATCTGGCCCAGCCGTCGACCGCCGATTTGATCCGCGTCGATCCGGACGGGTCGGCACACGTCGTCGCGAAGGATCTGTATTTCCCGAACGGGATGGCACTGACGCCCGACGGCGAACTGCTGGTCGACGAGACCGTCGGCAACCGGGTGAGTGTGTTCTCGGTCCACCCGGACGGTTCGCTCGGGGAGCGTCGGGACTGGGCGAAGTTCGCCGAACTTCCCGACATGACGGACATGACGACGGCGCTCGGCCAGCTGGTCGTCGCCGCGGACGGATGTGCCATCGACACCGACGGATCGTTGTGGGCCGCTGATGCGCTCGGTCAGCGGATCGTGCACATCGAACCAGGGAAGGGCATCGTCGACCAGCTCGAATTCGACACCGGCGTCTTCGCGTGCGGGTTCGGCGGCGACGATGGACGCACGCTGTTCGTCTGTGCGGCACCCGATTTCAACGAGCATCAGCGCAAGGTCGAGACGGAAGGGAAACTCCTCGCGGTGCGCGTGTAGAGCGTCGGGGGCCGCGGGTAGTCGTCTCGTATGACTTCCCATCGAGACACCGTCGACCAGCTCATGGCCGACAGCACCACCTACGCCGAGGAAGCGGACATCACGCTGCACGACAAGCCGTCACCGCTGTTCGAGCTGCTCGTGTTGTCGCTACTGCTCAGTACCCGCATCTCGGCGAGCATCGCGGTGGCGGCGGCGCGTGAGCTGTGGGCATCGGGGTACCGAACACCGAAGAAGATGGCCGACGCCGGTTGGCAGGATCTCGTCGACGCGTTGGGTCGCGGACACTACAAGCGGTACGACGAAAGTACGGCGACGCGGCTGCAGAAGCTCGGCGCGCGCGTCGGCGACGAATACGGCGGTGACCTCAGGGGTCTGGCCGAGAAGGCCGACGGCGACGTCGGAACCGCGAAGAAACTGATCCAGGAATTCGAGGGCATCGGTCCGACCGGCTCGGACATCTTCCTGCGCGAGGTACAGGACGTGTGGCCGTGGGTCGGGCCGTACTTCGACCAGAAGACGCTCGACGAGGCGAAGAAGCTCGGCCTCCCGACGGATCGGGACGAACTGGCAAGGCTCGCACCGAAAGGAAAAGCCGCGGCATTCGCCGCGGCTTTGATCCGGGAGGCGCTTCGCTAGCGCTCAGCGCATGTGCACGAAAATACGTAGCGGGCTATGTATTTTCGTGCACGTGCGGTCACGCCTTGTCGGGTTCGGAGGCTTTCAGCATGTCGTGACGCTCGACGACTTTGACGCGTTCGCGGCCTTCGGGTTCGCCGAGGGAGCGTTCGTGGGCGTCGAGGCGGTACCAGCCGTCCCAGGTGGTGAAGGGGACCTGCTTGCTTTCGAGGAAGTCGATGACGGCCTGCTCGGTGGGCTCGGTGGCGCCGTCGAAGTTCGGTGCGTCTTCGAGTAGGCAGGCGACGGTTTCGTTGGCGTCGCCTTTGGTGTGGCCGATGAGGCCGACGGGTCCGCGTTTGATCCAGCCGGTGACGTAGGTGGCGGGCACGTGTGCGCCGTTGTCCTGGACGCGACCGGCTTCGTTGGGGATGGTGCCGGCTTGTTCGTCGAAGGGCAGGGCTTTGATGTTCTGGGAGAGGTAGCCGACGGCACGGTAGACCGCTTGGACGTCCCATTGGTTGTATTTTCCGGTGCCGCGGACGTTGCCGGTGCCGTCGAGTTCGGTGCGTTCGGTGCGCAGGCCGACGACTTTGCCGTTGTCGCCGAGGATTTCGGTGGGGGATTCGAAGAAGTGCAGGAACAGTTTGTGGGGGCGGTCGCCGACGTCGCGGATGGCCCAGTCCTGCAGGGTGTTGGCGACCATGTCGACTTGCTTGGAGCCGCGGCGGGCGGCTTCGGAGCCTTCGTCGTAGTCGATGTCCTCGGGGGCGACGATGACTTCGATGTTCGGTGAGTGGTCGAGTTCGCGCAGTTCCAGGGGGGTGAATTTGGCTTGTGCGGGGCCGCGGCGGCCGAAGACGTGGACTTCGACGGCTTTGTTGGCTTTGAGGCCTTCGTAGACGTTGGCGGGGATTTCGGTGGGGAGGAGTTCGTCGCCGGTTTTGGCGAGGACGCGGGCGACGTCGAGGGCGACGTTGCCGACGCCGAGCACGGCGACTTTTTCGGCGTCGAGGGGCCAGGTGCGGGGGACGTCGGGGTGGCCGTCGTACCAGGAGACGAAGTCGGCGGCGCCGTAGCTGCCGTCGAGGTCGATGCCGGGGATATTCAGGGCGCGGTCGGCGTTGGCGCCGGTGGAGAAGATGACGGCGTCGTAGAAGCGGCGTAGGTCTTCGAGGGTGATGTCGGTGCCGTAGTCGATGTTGCCGAGGAGGCGGACCTGTGGTTTGTCGAGGACTTTGTGCAGGGCGGTGATGATGCCTTTGATGCGGGGGTGGTCGGGTGCGACGCCGTAGCGGATCAGGCCGAAGGGCGCGGGCATGCGTTCGAACAGGTCGATACTGACATCGGTGTCGGACTTCATGAGAGCGTCGGCGGCATAGATGCCGGCTGGTCCAGCGCCCACAATGGCGACGCGGAGTGGACGAGTCTGATCAGTCATGTGCAGCGAACTACCTTCGTCGACGAAACGTACGGACAGCCCAGCATAAATTAAGCATTACCTGATCTGGGCTGCTGGTCCTGGTTCCAGGCTACGTCGCGCGATCCGCAGTCTCCACAACCTCGGGGGTTGAGGTATTCCCCTTATTCGGGTAGGAATTGCATCGTGCATACGACATATCTCGTCCGGCGACTCGCCGTCGACTTCTGCCGTACGTGCACCAACGCGCGCTGTCGGTGACCACACCCGACGCACTGCCGGGTCCCGTCGAGACCCATCTTTCGATTCCACAGCCCGGGCGGGCTGTTCACCCAGTTTATTTTCATGCGCGCATACCGTTGCAGCAGTAGAGCATTGGAGTACCGATGACCACTCTCGAAACCCCGGTAATTCTGACCGTCGACAAGTTCGGCCCGAGTTTCGGTGCCGAGGTGATCGGTCTCGACGTGGCGTCTGCGTCCGATGCCGAAATACTCGCGATCCGCACGGCTCTCGTCGAGCACAAGGTTCTCGTGCTGCGCGGACAGTCGCTCGACGATGCAGGGCAGATCGAATTCGGTCGACGCCTCGGCGAGCTGACGGCC
This sequence comes from Rhodococcus sp. BP-261, assembly GCF_019835205.1. Taxonomy (NCBI): domain Bacteria; kingdom Bacillati; phylum Actinomycetota; class Actinomycetes; order Mycobacteriales; family Nocardiaceae; genus Rhodococcus; species Rhodococcus sp. BP-261. The sequence goes on from NZ_JABUCO010000010.1 coordinate 110,044, forward strand.
GGCCATCCGGTGCATCACAGCGGTGACGTCGCGGCCGAGGTCTACGCGCTCGACTCGCAGGACAACGGGTTCGCCGACGTCTGGCACACCGACGTGACGTTCATGCAGCGTCCGCCGATGGGGTCGATTCTCCGGCCCGTCGTACTCCCTCCGCACGGCGGCGACACGAACTGGGCCGACAGTCAGCTCGCGTACGAGTCGCTGGCCGCGCCGGTGCGCCAGATGATCGACCAGCTCACCGCGGTGCACGACGGCAATCGCGAATTCGGCTACTACCTCGCGCACAAGCGCGGCGGCAAGGGCAACGTGTGGGACGGCGCCGAGGTGACGTCGCTGGTACCCGTCGAACATCCGGTGGTTCGGGTGCACCCGGAGACGGGACGCAAGGGCATCTTCGTCAACCCGGGATTCACGTCCCACATCGTCGGAGTGTCCGAAGCCGAGAGCCGCGGCATCCTCGACTTCCTGTACGCGCATCTGACGAAACCCGAGCACGTGGTGCGTCACCGCTGGCGCCTCGGCGACCTGGTGCTGTGGGACAACCGCAGCACCTCGCATTACGCGAACCGCGACTACGGGACCGCTCACCGCAAGATGCACCGCATCACGTTGCGCGGCGACATACCTGTCGGACCCCAGCAGTAGCCGGAGTTCGCCGGGCGGGGAAGATTGGCACATGGCGTCTTGGCGGGAACGTAGGCAACAGTGGGTCGACAGCCGTGAGGAAGCGCAGAACAACGCGTCGGCAGCAGCTGCCGACGCGGGTGAACGACGCGCACCCACGGCCTGGCCGTTTCTGATCGCGGTCGGCATCGTCGTCGTGATCCTCGCCGGCATCTTCATCGCTGCACGGTTCGCCCCCGCCGAGAACAACGTCACGCAGGCGCAGCTGATGACCGATGCGATCACCGAGTTCGTCGACGCGCAGAACACCGGTGACGCGGCCGCCCTGCGCGAGACGACGTGTTCGCAGCAGGTCGACGCCCTGATCACCGGTTCCGACGCCGACTACAGCGCTGCCAGGGCAGCCGACGTCGAGCAGAACGGCAAACTCGTCGTGGACGGTGCCCCCACCGATTACGAGGTGAACGGCGACCGCGGAGTCGCTACTGTTCCGACGAAGCTCGAGAAGTCGGGAACGACGACGAACGACGAGTGGAAATTCGTGCGCGTGGACGACAAGTGGCTGGTCTGCAATGTGTACTCGGGTTGAATTCATGAAAGGCTGAATCCGTGACTTATGCAGGTGACATAACCCCGCAGGCAGCGTGGGAGCTGCTTCGCGAGAACCCGGAAGCCGTCCTGGTGGACGTCCGAACTCACGCCGAGTGGCAGTACGTCGGCGTCCCCGACACGTCGTCGATCGAGCGCCCGACGCATCTCATCGAGTGGGTCAGCTACCCGAACGGTGCGCGCAACGTGAACTTCGTCGAACAGCTGAAGGAAGCCGGAGTCGACGGCGAACGTCCCGTGGTGTTCCTGTGCCGGTCCGGCCAGCGGTCGATCGGTGCCGCCGAAGCCGCGACGGCGGCGGGCATCGGGCCGTCGTACAACGTTCTCGACGGGTTCGAAGGTGCGACGGACCCAGAGGGCCACCGCGGTGCTGTGGGTTGGCGTGCGGTCGGTTTGCCGTGGAGGCAGTCATGAGTATTCCCAAGGGCGGAGGCTTTTCGAAGCCGTTGCCAGAGGACGTAGGTCAGGGGACGCTGGGTGTCCGCGGCGGCTTGATGCGGTCCGGGTTCGACGAGAACGCCGAGGCGCTCTACCTGTCGTCCGGATTCGTGTACGAGAGCGCGGGTGCGGCCGAGCAGGCGTTCACCGGCGAGATCGACCACTTCGTGTACTCGCGCTACGGCAACCCGACGGTCCGCATGTTCGAGGAACGTCTGCGGCTGATCGAGGGCGCCGAGGCGTGCTTCGGGACGTCGAGCGGCATGTCCGCGGTGTTCGTCGCGCTGGGTGCATTGCTGAAGGCAGGCGACCGGTTGGTCGCGGCACGCAGCCTGTTCGGTTCGTGTTTCGTCGTCTGCAACGAGATCCTGCCGCGCTGGGGTGTCGAGACCGTCTTCGTCGACGGTGAGGACAACGCGCAGTGGGAAGAGGCGCTGTCGGTTCCGACGACGGCGGTGTTCTTCGAGACGCCGTCGAACCCGATGCAGTCGCTCGTCGACGTCGAGCGGGTCTCCGAGCTGGCGCACGCGGCCGGCGCAACCGTGGTGTTGGACAACGTCTTTGCGACTCCGTTGCTGCAGAACAGTCTGGCGCTGGGAGCGGACGTCGTCGTCTACTCGGGTACCAAGCACATCGACGGCCAGGGCCGTGTCCTCGGCGGGGCGATTCTCGGGAGCAAGGAGTACATCGACGGTCCGGTGCAGACGCTCATGCGCCACACCGGTCCGGCGTTGAGTCCGTTCAATGCGTGGACTCTGCTGAAGGGTCTCGAGACGATGCCTGTGCGCGTTCGACATTCGACGCAGAGCGCACTCGAAATCGCGCGGTTCCTCGAAGGGCACCCAGGGGTGTCGTGGGTCAAGTACCCCTACCTCGAATCGCACCCGCAGCACGAGCTCGCGAAGAAGCAGATGAAAGGCGGCGGCACCGTCGTCACGTTCGAACTGGACGCGCCGGAAGGCGAAGGCAAGAAGCGTGCGTTCGAACTGCTCGACGCGCTCCGAATCGTCGACATCTCGAACAATCTGGGTGACGCGAAGACGCTGATCACCCACCCCGCGACGACGACGCACCGCGCGATGGGCCCGGAAGGTCGTGCGGCAGTCGGGCTTTCGGACGGTGTCGTGCGCATCTCCGTCGGCCTCGAGGACGTCGAGGATCTCATCGCGGATCTGCAGCAGGCGCTTCGCTAACGCTCAGCGCACGTGAGCGCGAATGTACAGCCGGCTGTACATTCGCGCTCACGAGGCGCGGAGCGCCTCCAGAACAGTCCTGAATTTCGCTGTCGTCTCGGCGAGTTCGGCGTCGGGGTCGGAGGCTTCGACGATGCCTCCGCCCGCCGTCGCGACCGCTGACAGGCCGTCGGCCGCGAGTTCGAGGCATCGGATGGACACCATCCATTCGCCGTCGCCCGTGGAGTCCGTCCATCCGACAGCGCCCGCGTAGAAGCCGCGCGGGCCCTCGATGTCCGCGATCGTCTGCATGGCTGCGGCGCGCGGAACGCCCGCGACGGCAGCGGTCGGATGCAGCGCGAGCGCGAGATCCAGTGCTGTCGTGGACGAGTCGCGCAGAGTGCCGGTGATCGGCGAGCTCAGATGCCACAGCTGAGGCGTCGAACTGAGTTGTGGTGTCTCGGGGACTTCGATTGTCGCGCACAATGGTTCGAGTGCTGCGCGAATCTCGTCGACGACGAACCGGTGTTCCGCTTGATCTTTCGCACTCGCGGCCAGACGTTCGGCGATCGCTGCATCGGTGTCGGGGTCGTCGCTGCGCGCCGCCGTACCGGCGAACGGGTGGCAGCTGACCGTGGTGCCGCGTCGTCGTACGAGAAGTTCCGGACTCGAGCCGACGAGGTGCCTACCCTCGTAATCGGTTCCGGCAGAGGACAGGTCGACGCTGTAACCGTTGCCCAGTGGGTCGGCTCGAACGAGTGCGGCGAGCAGCGACAGCGGGTCGATCGGCGAATCGGCGACGAGTTCGAGAGCACGCGCGAGCACCACTTTCTGTGCTGCGCCCTGCCGGAGCGCGTTCACGACCTCCCGCACGCGTTCGACATGCACGCCCGACGCGGGCTGCTGGCGTCCGACATGCACGTGGGGTAGCGGTGGCAAGGAGACACGGGAAGCCCACGGCCCGTCGGTCCTGGTCAGGTCGACGGGCTGAACGAGCGCGACAGGATCACCGATGTCGAACGGGACCGCGCCGACGACGGCACGACCGGACTGCATGGCCTCCGGCAGCGTCGAGAACCGGTGCTCGACGCCGGTTGCCTCGACGGTGCAGTCGCGTCGGGACAGCACGAAGTGCGGTAGAGCCGACATCAGAACGGCGACTGGGTGCGTCCGACGAGGTCTGCGACCGAGTTGATGACTTTCGTCGGCCGGTAAGGGTAGTGCTCGACCGATGCGGTGGTCGAGATGCCGGTCAGCACGAGGATGGTCTGCAGACCGGCTTCGAGACCGGAGACGACGTCGGTGTCCATCCGGTCGCCGATCATCAGTGTGCTCTCGGAGTGACCGCCGATCGCGCGCAGCGCGGAACGCATCATCAGTGCGTTCGGCTTGCCGACGTAGTAGGGCTCGCGGCCGGTGGCCTTGGTGATCAGTGCGGCGACGGACCCGGTCGCGGGTAGCGATCCGTCACGGGACGGACCGGTGGCGTCGGGGTTGGTCGCGATGAAGCGTGCGCCCTTTTCGACGAGTCGAATGGCCGTCGTGATGGCTTCGAAGGAGTACGTTCGTGTCTCGCCGAGCACGACGTAGTCGGGGTTGGAATCGGTGAGTACGTAGCCGATGTCGTGCAAGGCCGTCGTCAGACCGGATTCGCCGACGACATAGGCGCTGCCGCGGGGACGCTGGTTGCCGAGGAAATTCGCCGTGGCCAGGGCGGACGTCCAGATCGCCGACTCCGGGATCTTCAGGCCGGTCCGTTCGAGCCTGGCCTGCAGGTCGCGCGGAGTTCGGATCGAGTTGTTCGTCAGCACGATGAACGGGATGTCGTTCGCCTCCAGCTCGGCGACGAACGCGTCGGCGCCGGGGATGAGGTGATCTTCGTGGACGAGAACGCCGTCCATGTCCATCAGGTAGGTCCAACGCTGCGGTTCGTCCGGTGAGCTCACCTCACCATTGTGCGCTATCCGGCTTTCTTCGACTGCGCGCGCTGCAGTGAGCGCTCACGGGCGGTCATGCCGCCCCATACTCCGAACGGTTCGCCCGCGGCCAGAGCGAACTGGCGGCACTGCGCGATGACCGGGCATGTCCTGCACACGATCTTCGCGGCATCCTCTCGTTGTCGACGAGCCGTGCGGCCCTCACCCGACGGTGAGAAGAAGATTTCCGAATCGGCGCCGCGGCAGACCGCGTCGAGCTGCCACTGCCACGCTTCTGTTGTGGGTGCCATGTAGCGATGATGTCGCGTGAGAAGACCGGCGAGAAGGTTTGCAATCATCCAGCGTCTAATTGTTTCGTGAACTTTTGGAGCGGTCGAATTGCCATGGTCTCCGGTGGCGCACTGGTCGGCTCGACGCTGGCTGAGCGCGATATGGGCGAATTCGAGCCGACGCTGTCGGTCGTCGTGGCCGCGATCGTCGCGGCGTGCGTCGTGCTGCAGGTTCGAAGTGCGAAAGCCGGGTCGACGACGGTATGCGTGGGTGCCGCTGTGCTGGTGGCGTCGATGTGGTCGGGTTCGTTGTTGGATGGTGTCGGCGCCGGGCTGATACTCGGCGGACTCTTGGCCCTGGCGGATACCGACGATCGTGCCTGGTTGCAGAGTGCGTTGGCGACGGGCGTTGTCGTCGGGGCGCTGAGGCCCGTCGAATCGATCCCGCGTCGGTACGCCGACTACCTGTCGGACGGGTCCGACGCGTCCGACGGGCTTGCATGGGTACTGCTGGTGGCGACGGTCGTGGCTGTTCTCTGGACCCTGACGACCTCGGGTTTCGGGCAGATCCGAGATCCCGATCGGTCATCGCGGGTCGGAATCGTGGTGATCGGCGTGGGAATACCGCTCGTAGCGTTGCTGACGCGTTGGTGGTTCGCCCAGCAGCTCGGCCCGCCGCCGTCGTACGCGGAGTGGGTCGCCGGGGGAGCGCTCGTGGCTGCCGTCGTCGCCGCGGCGTTCGTGTCGAGGGAGACGACGGGTGTGGTGTTGCTGGCCGGGCTGGCTGTGTCCGTCGTCGACCGTGGGGCTTTCGTCGTCGAAAGCCGGTGGTTTCTGGTCTTTCCCGTCGCGGCGGCCGTCGTGGGATCGGTCGTCGGCCGGAGGTGGCCCGCTCCTGTAGTCGGGTTCGGGATGCTCGCTCTCGTGACCGTGCCGACGGTGTTCGACATATGGGTGGATCCGGTCGTCCTGCTGCCTGTGGCCGTATACCTATTCGCGTCGTGCCTGCCGTCGAACGGGGCGCTCACTGCCGTGGGAGTGCTCGGGCCGCTTCTGTTGTTCGTGCCGTTCGCCGAGCACTACGGGTGGACGGCGATCACGGCTACCGACAACCGGACGGTGAGCTCGTTCGTGGGCGACGCCCCCGCTTACGACGAGCAGGCTCTCGCAGCGGTCGTGACGATCCTGCTGTGCGGCGTTGTCGCGTGGACGTTGACCCGGCACTCGAATCAGAACGGTGGTGGTCGGTAATTCTCGCGGGCTGTGACGATGGCGCGGTGTTCGAGGAATCGTTCGCGAAGGTAGACGGCGTCGTCGCGTTCCTGTGAAGTGCGGGCGCGTGCGATGTCGCCGAGTGTCGGCACGTTGGTCACCGTCTCGGGGTTCAACAGCCGACCCCAGTCGGTGTCGGTGTCGGTGATGTTCTGTTCCCACCAGGTGGGTTCGTAAAGTTCGTCGGAGGGTTCGTCGTCCGGTGGTGGTTCCGTCGGTCTCTCCTCACCGACGACTAGAACTGCCGCAGAGCGCTCGTCTTCGATAGTGGTCGGCAGTGGACGTGGTTTCCGATTGTGTACGAAGGTGTCCGGTACCAGGACGGTGCCGTAGTTCGACGGGGTGATGCGTTGCAGTCCTGAGGTCGAAGTCCAGATGATGGCGTCGCCGGCGAGTCGTGCTGCGGCCCAGAGCTTCAGGGTCTTGGCTTGGTGATGGAAGTGGCACAGCGGCTGGAGGTTGGCGCGGATGGTCCAGCCGCCTGCTCGGGGGTTGGTGTGGTCGAAGGGAACGATGTGGTCGATCTCGCAGGCTGCTGCGGGCACACTGCACCCAGGGAATGTGCAGGTGGAGAACGTCGCGCGTGTGAGTGCGACGAGTTCTGCCGTGGGGCGGTAGGTCAGTGCTGCCGGTGGCGGTTCGGTGTGTCCACCGTGGCCGTCGGGGTGAATGCCCTTCGCGAGTGCGGGGTCTGCGGCTGCGGCATCGAGAAACCGCGAAATCATCTCGGAAAGAGCGACATCGCGGCCCGGGCGTAGGCGCCGGCGTACCGCACGCGGGAGTGAGCAGGAAATGGAGGTGGTGCAGGGGATCAGCGCTGCGCTCAGAGGCCCGACCGGATGGATTCGGCCGCGTTTGATCGGGCGGTAGGCAATGGGTCGGTGGTCGGTCGGGCGGTGAGCTGTCTGGTCGGCGACATCTTCAGCTGCGCTCGGGTTTTCGTGGTCGGCGGCCACGGTGTCATCGGGTTCGTCTGTACCGCCCGCATTCTCACTTCCCGCACGCTCGCTGCCCGAATGTTCTTCCTGCGCCACCGCGGAGTCGACATCCTCGGCCGTGTGGTCTGCAGACTCCTCCGCCTCGACGCCGTGTCCTTCTTCCGCGCGGATGTCCTCGATGAGTTCGGTGAGAATCATCTGCAGTCGGGAGTCGCCAGCGAGCCGTCGGGCTGTGTCGGGGTCGAGGATGGTGCCGTCGCTGAGGGTTGCGGGTCGGTCGGTGAGTCCGAGGAGGGTTTCGATGTCTACGGTGACTTGCAACAGGTGTGGACGTCGCTTGGAGTGATGCTCCTGCTGTCCGCTGACCGGGCATACGTCGGTTTCGCACATGCAGGCGATGAAGTCCTGGCGGTAGACGAGAGCCATGACGGCGTAGCCACGGAGTTGCTTCTTCGTTCGTGGGTCGCGGGAGCAGACGGTGCCTGCGAGTTCGTCGAGCACGGCGTTGATTTCGGCGCCCTCGAGACTGCTCATTCTGGCGCGGAGGGTGGCCATGCCGTCGTCGCCTCGAATGACGTCGGCGCGTCGTTCTTCGGATTCGACTTTCTTACGCGCTGCTGCGGCCTCGTCGGGGTCGTGTTCGATCCACAGGCTCCAGATGCGGTCGCGGAGGGGGCCGACGGTGGTGCGCAGTGCGGTGGCGAGGACGTCGTCCTCGATCGCGTGGACGGTATCGTCGGATGCCTTCTCGAGCACCAGGGCGATGGTGCGGACCCTAGGGTAGTCGATATCGCCTGCGGTGAAAGCGGCGTCGACTGCGGGCAGTCGCCAGGCGAGCTGTTCGCCGATGGTCATCATGTCGCCGGTGACGGTGCGCGACAAGGACAAGGCGACCGACGCCTCGCACTGGACGGTGCGTTTGGCGAGTGCGATGTCGGGTTCGCCGTCGCCGGATTCGTGGATGTCGGCTTCGGCGCAGAAGCGGAGCTCGAACAGGGCGTGCAGGTTGTGGACCATCGTTGCGGCGGCGATGTTCTCGGCGCGGCGATTGCCGGCGAGCGTCGCCAACAGTTCCGACGCCTCCGCGTCGGCGGCACGACGGATAGCGTCCGCCTCGCCTGAATTGTCAACGCCCCCCGGCATTCCCATGCCCATTACGATAGTCGAACATGTGTTCGAATGCAAGGAAGGCGGCCCACTACGTCGACCGCGCAGGTTGCAGCGCACGCGCACGTTGCAACCTGCGCGCTTGCTGGAAGGTGCGCGGCCGGACGCGAACGGTCGAAACCCGCAAGAGTTCGAATCACCGTGATTCGAAGTCGAAGCTCAAGCGCCGCAATGCAATCGAAAACCGGAGACTTGACGGCTGTACTAGGTACCGAATACATTCCTGTCACCATCCAGAGCGACCTAGAGACCTGGCTCGTCGACGTCGCAGCAACCCCCTTCCTCACGGAAGGTGTGGGTGCTACCGCCAGGACCGATGGAGGAAGCACATGAGCTGCGCACTGTGTCAACGACGGGCAATACGGCGACTCCTGCACGTCGACCTGTGCCGCGTGGGCGCCTGTAGCTGTACCTGCAGATAGTCCCGCCACACACCACACCTCCACCAGAAAGCTTGTTTCGGTGACTCAATTGCAAGCTCGGCCCGCGTCGGCCGAACCGCAGATCGACGACGAGGACCTCGTCGTCGCCAAGAAGTGGCACCCGTGGCGCTGGGTCGTCAGCATCGCGGTCCTCGTGCTGGTCGCGCAGTTCCTGCACGGCCTCGCGACCAACCCGGGATGGGATTGGGGAACGTTCGCTCAGTACTTCACGGCGGCGTCCGTCATGTCCGCGCTGTGGCTGACCATTCAGCTGACGTTCTGGGGCACGCTCATCGGGTTCGCGATCGGCATCGCGCTCGCCGTGTCTCGCCTGTCGAACAACCCTGTGCTGCAGGTCATCTCCTGGTTCTACATCTGGGCGTTCAGGTCGATTCCCCTCATCGTGCAGTTGCTGTTCTGGTTCAACATCGCCTACCTCTACCAAACTCTCACGCTCGGAATCCCCTTCGGTCCCGCGTTCTTCGAGTTCGACGTGAACAACGTGATCAGCGGTTCGACGGCCGCCATCATCGGTCTCGCGTTGCACCAGGCTGCGTACTCGGCCGAGATCGTCAGGGCGGGCATCATCTCCGTCGACCAAGGCCAGTTGGAAGCGGCTGCTGCACTGGGCATTCCGAAGCGTCGTGAATTCTTCAAGATCGTCCTGCCACAAGCGATGCGAGGGATCCTCCCGAACGCCGCCAACGAGGTCATCAGCCTGTTCAAGGGCACCTCGATCGTGTCCGTCATGGCCATCGCCGAGCTGTTCTACCAGGTTCAAGTCATCTACGGCCGCAACGGGCGGGTCGTTCCGCTGCTCATGGTCGCGACCATCTGGTACATCATCCTCACGTCGATCCTGTCGGTCGTCCAGTTCTACGTAGAACGGCACTACGCCAAGGGTGCGGTGCGCACCATCCCTCTGACGCCGATCCAGAAGATACGCAAGCGGCTCGCCGAGACCACCCTCGCGCCTCGGGGAGCAACCCGATGACCGCCGCACCGGAGAACTCGAAGTACGCCGTCGAAGTCCGCGGCATACACAAGTCGTTCGGACCTCTCGAAGTGCTGAGGGGCGTCGACCTCGTCGTTCGCCCGGGCGAGGTCACCGTCATCATCGGCCCGTCCGGATCCGGTAAGTCCACGCTGCTGCGCACCCTCAACCACCTCGAAAAGGTGGATCAAGGCACGGTCAGGGTCGACGGCAATCTCGTCGGCTACCGCCGCAAGGGCAACAAACTGCACGAGCTCAGCAACAAGGACATCCTGAAGCAGCGTTCGCAGATCGGCTTCGTCTTCCAGAACTTCAACCTGTTCCCGCACCTCACCGTGCTCGAGAACGTGATCGAAGCACCGATCTCGGCGCAGAAGCGGAGGCGCGCCGACGTCGAGCCCGAAGCTCTGGCTCTGCTCGAACGCGTTGGCTTGAAAGAGAAGGCGCACGACTACCCGCGCAGATTGTCCGGCGGCCAGCAGCAGCGCGTCGCCATCGCCCGAGCACTCGCGTTGCGCCCCAAAGTGATTCTGTTCGACGAGCCCACATCGGCACTCGACCCCGAACTCGTCGGCGAGGTTCTCGAAGTCATTCGGGGGCTCGCTCGCGAAGGCGCGACACTCGTCATCGTCACGCACGAGGTCGGTTTCGCCAAGGAGATCGCCGACACGGTCGTCTTCATGGACGGTGGACAGATCGTCGAGAGCGGCACGCCCACAGAACTTTTCGACAACACCCGAGAGGAGCGCACCAAAGCGTTCCTCGCCCACGTTCTCTGAACTCGAGGAAAAGCCATGCCCAGATTCAACCGAGGACTCCTCGTCCTCGCGTCTGCCCTCTCCGCTGCTGCACTTACGCTCACCGCGTGCAGTGAACCCACCGCCGAATCGGAGGTAGTGACCGAGGACGGTCAGACCTTCGACCTCTCGCCTGAGCAGTCCACCCGCGTTCACGCCGACAAGGTCGACGAGATCGCCGCGAAAGTTCCGCAGACCATTCGTGATTCAGGCGTCCTGACGATTGCTGGAACTGCCGGTACCGCCCCGCCGCTGCGCTTCTACGCGACCGACGACAAGACCGTCGTCGGCTCCGAAGTGGATTTCGGCATCCTCATCGCCGACATTCTGGGTCTGAAGCCGGAGATCACCGTCGCCGACTGGGCGCAGAACTTCGTCAAGATCGACTCCGGTGAGAACGACGTCTTCATCTCCAACGTCACCGTCACCGAGGAGCGCAAGGACAAGTACGACTTCGCGACGTACCGTCTCGACAACCTCGCCTTCGAGACTCAGAAGGACACGGACTGGGTCGTGAACGGCCGTCAGGACATCGCAGGCAAGAAAATCGGTGTCGGATCCGGTACCAACCAGGAACAACTTCTGGTCGAGTGGAACGAAGCCAACATCGCCGAGGGTCTCGCGCCGGCCGAGATCGCATACTACCAGAACACCTCCGACTACTACCTTGCGCTGTCGTCCAAGCGCATCGACGGCTACGTCGGACCCAACCCGTCCGCCGTCTACCACGCGGCCACCAGCGGTGACAGCAAGATCATCGGCACGGTGTCCGGTGCGGGCGACGCCCTGCAAGGCGAAATCGCCGTGACCACCAAGAAGGACAACGGTCTGATCGTCGCGATCCAGGAGGCGATCAACCACGCCATCGAGGACGGCGATTACCAGAAGGTCATCGACCGCTGGGGGCTGAAGGACGAGGTTGTCACCGAGTCCGTGATTAACCCGCAGGGCCTGCCCCGCAAGGCTGGATAGACCCAGGCATGAAAGTAGTAGTGGTCGGCGGCGGCGTGATCGGAACAGCATCGGCGTGGATTCTCGCGCGCCGAGGCCACCAGGTCACCCTGCTCGAGCAGTTCGAGCCCGGCCACAAGAACGGTGCGTCACACGGCAGTTCGCGCATCTTCCGGCACGCCTATGCGGACGACTACTACGTATCGCTCGCATCACGCGCCCACACACTGTGGCGTGAGCTCGAGAACAACACGGGCACTGAACTTCTCACACTCACGGGTGCCGTGGACCACGGCTTGCCCGCTACCGTGACACCCCGCGCCGACGCCTTGGCTCGCGCGGGGCTCACTGCCGAAATTCTGCACCCGAACGAGGCGCGGCGGCGCTGGCCCGGGTTGGCGTTCGACACGACAGTCCTGCATCATCCCGATGCCGGACGGTTGGATGCGGACGGAAGTGTTGCCGCCTTCGTCGTCGCGGCCCGAAACGCCGGTGCCGCTGTGCATTACGGAAGCCCGGTGCGGGAGATCACCGCGTCGGACGTGTCGACGGATGCTCGGACCTTTCCGGCCGACCATATCGTCGTCGCGGCAGGTGCATGGTCGTCGAAAGTTCTCGGCAGCCGGGTGGACCTTCCCTCACTCGTCACTACTCAGGAACAACCTGCACATTTTCTGCCCACCATCGACGCCGACTGGCCGAGCGTCATTCACCATCCTGGTGCAGAACTCCGCACCGAAGGAATCTACGGACTGCAGGGCACCGAGGGGATCAAGATCGGCGAGCACGGCACCGGTCCGGTGATAGACCCCGACGACAGGGACTTCACTCCACGCCCCGACGGCATCGAACGGCTGAAGGCGTACGCCAGAACCTGGCTGCCCGGGGTGGATGCAGACTCCGCCGACCCCCTGACCTGCCTGTACACGACCACGCCTGATTCGAACTTCGTGGTCGATCGCATCGGACATCTCACGGTTGCCGCCGGTTTCTCGGGCCACGGGTTCAAATTCGCGCCTGCGATCGGTGAGTTGGTCGCCGATCTGGTCGATGGAGAGCCGACGCCGGAGCTTTTTCGACTGGGTGTGCGTCCTGGCAGCGATGTTTCCTAGCGATCGGGAATGGAATACAGTCGTGCCCGGTTCGTACAACTGAACACACACCATCCAGAGCGACCGAGAGACCTTGGCTCGACGACGTCGCAGCAACCATCACGCCACGCGCGTGGGGGTGCTCCTGCCAGGATCGATGGAGGGAAACGTAATTGACCACGTCATACGAGCAGGGCGCATTGCAGTTCGTGGCCGTTCACCAGAACGACCCGCTGGCCGCGCCGCTGATCGAGGAACTCGCGCTCGAATATGCGACGCGCTACGGCCGCACTCCCGGTGAGCAGTACAGCGAACTTCGTTCCTATCCGGCGGAGGAATTCGCCCCACCGGGCGGCTCTCTCGTCGTCGCCATCTCGGGCGGCCAACCCGTCGCAGGAGGTGCGTTCCGGCAGTACGACGCCACGACCGCCGAGCTGAAGCGAATCTGGACTGCATCGACACACCGCAAACGGGGTCTCGGCAAACTCGTCGTCGCAGAACTCGAACGCATCGCCGCCCTGCGTGGATACTCCCGCATCTACCTGACGACGGGGTGGCGCCAGCCGGAAGCCGTCGCGCTGTACTTGTCCACCGGGTACACCCCGCTCTACGACAGGTCGATCCCGGCCGAGGACGTCGGCCCTCACCCGTTCGAGAAGCTTCTCGTCTGTGAGGGTGCCGCATGAAGTTTCTGCTGATGAGCCTTGTGTCGCATCGGCCCGACCCCATTTCCGGTGACAAGACGACCCCGGCGCAGCGATTCCGGGAGGTCGTCGACACCGCGGTTCTCGCCGAAGAATTGGGTTACGACGGTTTCGCCGTCGGTGAGCGCCACGAGGATCCGTTCATTTCGGCGTCGCCGCCGGTGGTGTTGAGCAACATCGCTGCTCGCACGTCGACCATCGGATTGTTCACGGCCGTAACCACGTTGAGCCTCCTCGATCCGGTGCGCGCCTTCGAGGACTATTCGACGCTCGACAACCTGTCCGATGGCCGACTCGAATTGATCATCGGCAAGGGCAACGGGAGTGCCCAGGCCGCATTGTTTCACGTGACACCCGAGGATCAGTGGGATCGTAATCGTGAAGGCTACGAACTGTTTCGCACGTTGTGGGACAGCGACAGCGTCACGTGGTCCGGTCGTTTCCGGCCTCCTCTCGTCGACGCGAAAGCTCTACCTCGCCCGTTGCAGTCCAGAATTCGCATCTGGCACGGCAGTGCGACAAGCAGGGAATCCGTGGATCTGGCTGCACGGCATGGGGATCCGATCTTCTCCGCCAACGTCACCAATCCGCCCGAGCCGTACGCCGAACTGATTCGCCATTACCGTGAGCGCTGGGCGCACTACGGTCGTCGTCCCGAGGACGCCCTCGTGGGCGCTGGCACTGCCGGCTTCCATGTCGCCGCGACGTCGCAGGAGGCCGTTGCCGCATACCGTTTCACGTTCGAGGCACGGCTGGCGGCGCAACGCAGCGCTGGAATCCCGGTCGTCTTCGACTCCCTCGAAGACCTCGTCGAGCGCAGTTCCGCGCTGATCGGCAGCCCCGAGCAGGTGATCGACAAGATCGGTCGGTATCACGAACAGTTCGGTCACGAGGTCATCCATCTCAGCGCGGATGCCGACGGTATCCCCGCGCGTCAGCAGCGTCGTAGCCTGGAGTTGTTCCAGTCCGACGTCGCACCCGTGATACGCGAGTGGATTCCGAGCCGACCACTCGCCGCAGCCAAGGCCCTGAAAGAGGTTCTCGTATGAGTATTTTCGCCGTCGGAATCGAGTTGGACGGGGAGGGTGCTCATCCACGCGCGGCGCGGCGTGCGAACCAGCCGTCGAGCGGGTCGATCAGCGGAAAGACGCTGTCGCGTCGCGTCGCGGCCGCCGAGAATGCGGGTTTCACGTTCGCCACGTTCGACGACTCGATCCTCCCGCCGTCCGGCGACGTACGCGCGAGGGTCGACGCCGTCGCCCGCGCCTCGTTCGTCGCGGCGACCACGTCCACGATCGGACTCGTCCCGGTCGTCGGCACGACGTACGCCGAGCCGTTCCACACGTCTTCGCAGCTTGCGACGCTCGACTACTCGTCGCGCGGACGTGCCGGATGGATCCCGATTCGTGTGACCGACCCGGCGGCGGCCCGCGCGTGGGGCCGACCCGAAGTGACGTCCGATGCGGATCGCACTCGCGAGCAACGAGACTCGATCACCGTCGCTCGACAACTGTGGGATTCGTGGGAGGACGACGCTGTCATCCGCCACGTCGCGAGCGGGCGTTTCCTCGACCGCGACAAGCTGCACTACGTCGACTTCCAGGGCGAGTCGTTCTCGGTGAAAGGCCCGGCGATCGTGCCGCGCCCACCGCAGGGACAGCTCGTCGTGTTCGGCACGGAGGACGAGCGCGACCTCGTCGACGTCGTCCTCGTCCGCGAGACACCCTCGGCGCGGACGGACGCGCTCACCGTCGTCGAAATCGACGTCGCGCTCGACACCGCGGACGCAACTGCGGCCGAGCGACTCGAATCACTCGGTGCCGCAACGGCATCGGGTCGAACGAGCTACTCCGGTCCTGCAGCCGGCCTGACGGAACTGCTCACCGATCTGGCCTCCACAGCAGACGGGGTTCGGCTGTTCCCGACGGTCGTCGACGAGGACCTACCGGTGCTGGGTCGGTACGTCCTGCCCGAGCTGTTCCAGACAGGCGTCGCGCATCGCCCGGTTCCAGGATCGACGTTCCGCGACAACCTCGGTCTTGCCCGGCCGGCCAATCGTTACGAGAGGGTCTGAACATGAGTGTCCTTCGACCGGACGCCCAGGTGCACTTCGGTGTCTTCTTTCAAGGCGTCAACCACACCACCATCTGGTCCGACCCGCAAAGTGGTTCGCAGATCGATTTCGAGACGTTCCGCAAGATCATCACGACGGCCGAGCGGGGCCTGTTCGACGCGTTCTTCCTCGGTGAGGGTCTGCGCCTGCGCGAGCAGCAGGGCAAGATTCTCGACCTGGACATCGCCGGGCGTCCCGACGCCATCGCGCAGCTCGCAGCGCTCGCAGGCATCACCGAACACATCGGATTGGTTGCGACCCAGAACACGACGTACAACGAGCCGGGCGACCTCGCGCGTCGACTTGCAGGTCTCGACATCCTGTCCGACGGCAGGGCAGGGTGGAATGCCGTCACGACCGACAACGCGTGGACCGGTGAGAACTTCCGCCGGGGAGGGTTTCTCGACCACGAGCTCCGCTACGAGCGGGCAGGCCAGTTCATCCAGGCGGCGCGTGCGATCTGGGATTCCTGGGAGAACGGTGAACCGACTCGGGTGCAGCAGAGCACGTCGCAATTCGACATCGAGCTCGACGCCACGCTCCCGCGGAGCGCGCAAGGACATCCGGTCATCTTCCAGGCCGGCGACTCGCCGCAGGGCCGTGACTTCGCCGCTGCCAACGCCGACGTCATCTTCTCCCGTCACGGAACGCATTTCGACGAAGCGTTGACGTTCGCGAACGACATTCGGTCTCGCCTCCGCAAGGCAGGTCGTCCCGAGGACGACATCAAGATCCTTCCCGGTACCCAGATAGTGTTGGCGGAGAACGCGAACGAGGTAGAAGAGAAGGAACGGTGGGTCCGCGAGGGCCAGTTCACCGGGCCGACGGCGTTGTCGCTCATCGGGCTCGTGTGGGGGCGCGACCTGTCCGATCTCGATCCCGACGGTCCGCTCCCCGCGGACGATCCGGTGCCGGCTCCCATCTCGGCGACGCGTGGTGCTTTCCGCGACGGCAAGGATCCGATCGAATTGGCAAGGGAGTGGCGCGCTTTGGCCGAGGCGAAGAACCTGTCGTTGCGTCAGGTCGCCATCGAGACGACGGCCAGGTCCGGCTTCGCAGGTACACCGGGTCAGGTCGCCGACGAGCTCACGCGGTGGGTACGCGAAGGCGCAACGGATGGATTCAACATCTCGCCGTACATCGTGCCGGGTGGTCTCGACGAGATCGTCGACTGGCTCGTGCCCGAGTTGCAGGAACGCGGGTCCTACCGGACCGAATACACGTCGACGACGCTGCGCGGCCATCTGGGGCTGCGTGAGCCGCTGACCCGCAGGACGTCCGGTGAGACCGACAACAGCGCTGCAGGCTGACGAAACCCGGAAGGCGGTCGGCACGAGACGGAGTGGGCAGTGACAAGGACGGCACCGAAGTTTTCGTGGTTTCTTCCTACCGGTGGCGACGACGAACGCCTCGGTGGTACGTCGCACGGAGTGCGCATTGCGGACAACGCTGCAGCAGTGGATGATTCCGGCCATCGCGACGCGTCGCTCGACTACCTGACTCGTCTGGCGCAGACCGTCGACCGGCTCGGTTTTCATGCGGTGCTGACGCCGACGGGCGCTCACTGCGAGGACGCGTGGTTGGTCACGTCGGCGTTGATCGCGGCGACGGCGCGTCTGAAGTTCCTCGTCGCGTTCCGGCCCGGTGCCGTAGAGCCGGTCCTGTCGGCGCAGATGGTCAGTACGTTCCAACGACTTTCGGGTGGACGTGCACTGCTGAACGTCGTCGTGGGAGGTGACGACGTCGAACAGCGCGCGTACGGCGACACACTCGGCAAGGACGACCGCTACCGTCGAGCGCTCGAATTCCTCGAAATCGCCCGTGCCGTCGGCGACGGCAAGCCTGTCTCGACGTCGTCGGAGTTCTACACCGTCGAGCGGCCGAGCGGCGCCGGTTTCAGTGGCTACCCGCCGGTCCCGCTTCCCGACGTGTACCTCGGTGGATCGTCCGCGGCTGCCGTCGATGTCGCGGCCGCGCAGGCCGACGTGTTCCTGACCTGGGGTGAACCGCCCAATCAGGTCGCCGACAAGATCGCGCACGTCAAGAAGGCCGCACACGACCGAGGCAGGGACATCCGAGGCGGGATCAGGCTGCACGTCATTGCGCGTGACACCGCCGACGAGGCGTGGGCGGTTGCCGAGAACCTGATCTCCGGGCTCGACGACGAGATCATCGCACGCAGGCAGAAAGCATTGCGCGGCATCGCGTCCGAGGGGCAGCGACGCATGCTCGATCTGCACGGTGGTGATCGAAACAACCTGCTGGTCGGGCCGAATCTGTGGGCGGGGTACGGTCTGGTGCGCGGGGGAGCCGGTACCGCGCTGGTCGGCAGTCACGCCGAGGTGGCCGACCGGATTCGCGAATATCAGGCGGTGGGCATCGATGAGTTCATCTTTTCGGGCTACCCCCACGTCGAAGAAGCTGAGCATTTCGGGAGGGGAGTGCTACCGCTGTTCGAATCCCCCAATACTCCGTAGGGAATGCCCCAATTGGCATAAGTGTCGTACGTAGTCGTACACTTGCCAGCGCAACACCATCCAGAGCGACCGAGAGACCTGGCTCTACGACGTCGCAGCAACCCCCCGAACAAGTCGGGAGCGGGTGCTACCGCCGGGAACGATGGAGGAACGATGCACGCTGGATACACCAACAGCTGGGGCCGGATCCACGTGGACCTGTGCCGCCTGGCCGGTGCCACCTGTCGCAGCTGAGCCCTGCCGGCTGACTTTCTTTTCACCACCTTCACCGAAGTCGAGTACACCCATGTCCGTGGGTGTACTCGCGTCTCGAGATCCGGAGTACCTACGTGTCCTCACGTTCCGTTCTGGCGGGAATCGGCGCCCTCGCTGCCGCCAGTGTCGTTCTGACCGCGTGCAGCGGTAGTTCCACGTCGACCACCGCAGATGCAGGCGAGCCCCAGCCCGGCGGCACACTGCGCTACGGACTGTCCGGCGCGCCGACCTGCTCCGATCCCGCACAATCCGGCACCAATCAGACCATCTACGTCATCCGGCAGATCGTCGATTCGCTCACCGACCAGGATCCGGAGACCGGTGAGATCACCCCGTGGCTCGCGGACAGTTGGGAAGTGGCCCCCGACGCGTCGTCGTTCACGTTCACGCTCAAGGACGGCGTCACGTTCAGCGACGGCACGCCGGTCGACGCCGAGGCGGTCAAGGCCAACTTCGACTCGATCGTGAACACGCTGACCACAGCGAAGTCCCCGCTCGGCGGCAGCTACCTGTCCGGCTACGTCGGCACCACCGTCGTCGACCCACTCACCGCGAAGATCGATTTCAACGGTCCGAATGCGCAGTTCCTGCAGGCGACGTCGACGGCGCAACTGGGAATTCAGTCCCTCGCCACCGTCGCCAAGCCGGCCGAGGCGCGGTGCGACGGCAGCAACATCGGCAGCGGCCCGTTCACGTACGCCGACTATCAGCAGGACAGGTCGGTGACACTCGCCAAGCGCACCGGGTACAGCTGGGGCTCGGACGTTTTCGGTCACGACGGCGAGGCCTACCTCGACACCATCGAGTTCACGGTCGTTCCCGAGTCGGGCGTCCGTACCGGCAGTCTGTCGTCCAATCAGCTCGACGCGATCAGCGACGCGTTCCCGCAGGATGCCCCGCAGATCGAGGCCACCGGCGGACGGATCCTGACGACGTCGAATCCGGGCACGCCGTTCGGCATCCAGCCCAACGTGACTCGGGGTGCGCTGCAGGATCCCGAGGTGCGCAAGGCCCTCGTTCCGGCGATCGACCGTCAGGAACTCGTCGACACCATTCTCGGCCCGGACTTCAAGACCGCGACCAGCACGCTGGCCAGTCGGACCCCCGGCTACACCGAACTCGCGGACGTCACCTACGACCCCGAGAAGGCGAAATCCATTCTCGACGCGGCAGGCTGGGTCACGGGAGCCGACGGCATCCGTGAAAAGGACGGCCAGAAGCTGAGTTTCAAGGTCATGTTCAGCGCCGTGTTCGCCGGTAACCAGGCGATCCTCGAGCTCACCCAGCAGCAGCTGCGTGAGGTCGGCGTCGACCTGCAGCTCGAACTGGTGTCGAATGCCGAGGCCACCGCGCGCCAAGGCACCAAGGACTACGACGCGACGTACTACAACAGCACCCGCGCCGACGGCGACATCCTGCGCACGTCGTTCGCCGTCGACGGCCGAAACCTGAACGCACGCGGCCCGATTCCCGATCTCGACGCGTCGCTCACCGAAGAGCTGGCCACGACCGACACCACCGAGCGGGGCGAGATCATCGGCCGCGCACAGCAGCAGGTGCTCGACAACGGTCTGTGGATCCCGACCATCGAGCTGTCGCAGGCGATCGGTGCAGGCCCGACCGTGCAGGACCTGAAGTTCGAGGCGTCGGCCCGTCTGCAGTTCTTCGACACCTGGCTGAGCGGACAGTAGCCATGACCCGGTACCTCGCACAGCGTGTCCTGCAGGCGATCGTCGTTCTGTGGGCGGCGTTCACGATCTCGTTCGTCGTGTTGTTCCTGCTCCCGTCCGATCCGGTCAGCATCGCGGCCGACGGCGGGGGAGCAGGCACCCCGGTCGACGCCGCCGCGATCGCGGAGTTGCAGGCGCGGTACGGCCTCGATCAGCCGGTGTGGATTCAGTATTGGAACTCGCTCAGCGGCGCTGTCCGAGGTGACTTCGGGTACTCGATCGCCACAGGGCAGAAGGTGACTACGGCGATCTTCGACGCACTGCCCAGCACGCTGGCGCTTGCCTTCAGCGCCCTCGTGCTGGCCGTGATCTTCGGCGGAACGGTCGCGTTCTTCGCGACGTACACCCGCGCAGGATGGTTGCGCAACATCCTGTTGTCGATCCCGCCGCTCGGGGTCGCCGTCCCGACGTTCTGGGTCGGACTGCTTCTGCTGCAACTGTTCTCGTTTCAACTGCGACTGTTTCCGGCGTTCGGCGACCAGGGGTTTCCGTCGCTGGTGCTACCCGCGATCACGCTGGCATTGCCGACGGGCGCCGTCATCGCTCAGGTTCTCGCGACGTCCATGACGACCACGTGGAAGCAGCCGTTCGTCGAATCGGCTCGCGCCAAGGGTGTCTCGCGTCTGCGCGTGCAGACCAAGCATGTCGCCCGGCTGTCGTCGATTCCCGCGTTCACCATTGCAGGTGTCCTCGTCGGCAACCTCCTCGCCGGATCGGTGGTCGTCGAAACGGTCTTCTCCCGGGCAGGCGTCGGACGATTGACGCAGACCTCGGTGATGGCGCAGGACATTCCCGTAGTCCAGGGCATCGTCGTCCTGACGTCGTTGGTGTTCGTGGCGATCAACCTGCTGGTCGACGTGCTCTACCCGTTGATCGACCCGCGCATCGTCGCGGAGTACAAGAAGCCGGAAAGCCCTGCGAACGCAACGAAGGAGAAAGTCGGTGTCTGACACTCTGATTCGCGAGGTCCTCACGCCAGCGCGGTCGTCCACGCCGTCGGTATCCGCTCCGCGTCGTCGCTCGCCGCGGGCCTGGCTGAAGAACATCTGGCTCGTGCTGTCGGCGGTCGTACTGCTCCTCGCCGTCGGGTTCGCCCTGTTCCCGTCGGTGTTCGCCAGCGGCGATCCGTTGAGGGGCGTACCCGCCGAGAAGTTGCAGGGCCCGAGCGCCGCCCACTGGTTCGGCACCGACAACATCGGACGCGACGTGTACACCCGCGTCGTGCACGGCGCGGGACTGTCGCTGACGGCGACGCTGCTGGCCGTAGGAATAGCCCTCGTCGCGGGCTCTCTCATCGGATTGCTGTCCGGTGCCGTCGGCGGTGTGCTCGACGCCGTACTGATGCGCATCGTCGACGTCCTGCTGTCGATTCCGGCATTGCTACTGTCACTCGCTCTCGTGACCGCGCTCGGCTTCGGTACCACCAACGTCGCCATCGCGGTCGGTGTCTCGCTCGTCGCGAATTTCGCCCGCGTCATGCGGTCCGAAGTGCTCAGGGTGAGGCGTTCGCTCTACGTCGAGGCGGCATACGCGTCGGGCGTGCGGTGGTACGACGTGTTCCGACGCCATATCCTGCGGAACAGCTACGCACCTGTGATCGCGCTGGCCGCAGTCGAATTCGGTATGGCGGTGCTGGCGGTGTCGTCGCTCAGCTTCCTGGGCTTCGGGGCGGTCCCGCCGACTCCCGAATGGGGTTCGTTGATCTCCGAGGGACGTAATTTCCTCGCCACGGCGTGGTGGATGACGACGCTTCCCGGCCTCGTCATCGTCGCCGTCGTGCTGTCCGCCCACCGCGTCGGACACGCCATCGAAGGAGGAAAGCGATGAGCCCGATCCTCGAGGTCCAGGGCCTCCAGGTTTCCTACGGTGAGTCGACGGCGGTGCGCGGCGTCAGCCTGTCCGTCGAGAAGGGCGAGGTCGTCGCAGTCGTCGGTGAATCCGGTTCGGGCAAGTCGACGACGGCGCACGCCATCATCGGTCTGCTCGCCGGCTCCGGACACGTCACCGGAGGCACGGTCACGTTCGACGGGGACCGCATCGACGACGCGTCGGAGAAGACGCTCGATCGTCTCCGCGGCGCACACATCGGACTGGTCCCGCAGGATCCGACGACGTCGCTGAATCCGGTCATCCGCATCGGTGACCAGGTCGCCGAAGTGCTTCGCGTGCACGGTCTTGCGACCAAGCGATCCGCGAAAGTCGAAGCGATCCGTATCCTCACGGAAGCGGGCATCGACAACCCGGAGGTCCGCGCTCGGCAGTACCCGCAGGACCTCTCCGGTGGTCAACGCCAGCGTGTACTCATCGGAATTGCCCTGGCGTGCAGGCCGGAACTAGTCATCGCCGACGAGCCGACCAGCGCGCTCGACGTGACCGTCCAGCGCCGCATTCTCGACCACCTCGATGCGCGGATCGCGGAGACGGGCGCTGCGGTTCTGCTCATCACGCACGATCTCGGTGTCGCCGCAGACCGTTCGGATCGGCTCGTCGTCATGAGCAAGGGCGAGATTGTCGAAACCGGCCGCACGGCAGACGTTCTCGCGAATCCACAGCACGAGTACACCAAGTCTCTGCTCGCCGCGGCGCCCAGTCTGAGTACCGAGGTGCGGCAGGAGCGTCCGGCGTCGGATCCGATTCTGACCGTGTCGGACGTGTCCAAGACGTTCCGCATCGGCCGCGGTGTGTCGCTCGACGCCGTGAAGACGGCGTCGATCACCGTCGAACGCGGCCGGACGCTGTCGCTCGTCGGTGAATCGGGCTCGGGCAAGTCCACTCTGGCGCGCATCTCCATCGGTCTCGAGACACCCACGTCGGGGTCGGTGACGTTCGACGGGACCGAGGTCTCCACGTTGAAAGGCTCCGCGCTGCGAGCGCTGCGTCGCCGCGTGCAGATCGTCTACCAGAACCCGTACGCGTCACTGAACCCCAAGTTGAGCGTCGAACAGATCGTGCGTGAACCGCTCGACGCATTCAAGGTCGGTTCGTCGGCGGAAAGAACAACGCGCGCAGCAGAACTGCTCGACCACGTCGCGCTCGGGTCGGACTATCTGCACCGTAGACCTGCCGAACTGTCCGGCGGCCAGCGCCAACGCGTCGCGATCGCCCGCGCGTTGGCGCTGCATCCGGAACTGCTCGTTCTCGACGAGCCGGTGTCGGCATTGGATGTATCCGTGCAGGCGCAGATCCTGACGTTGCTCTCGAATCTGCAGGACGAACTGGAGCTCAGCTACCTGTTCATCTCACACGATCTCGCGGTGGTCAGGCAGATCAGTGACACCGTTGCCGTCATGCAGTCCGGATCGATCGTCGAATACGGCACGACCGCAGCAATTTTCGATTCACCCCAGCGTGAGTACACGCGCGAACTGCTGGCAGCGATACCGGGCACCCACAAGGAGACACTTCATGCCTGACAGAGCTTTCCTCACTGCTGTCGAATTGCAGGGCACCGGCAGGCATCCGGCGTCCTGGCGGCGAGCGGATTCCCGCGCAGAGGACCTGTTCACCGCGGCTTACTGGACCGAGCTTCTCGAACTCGCCGAGCGTGCGGGCGTCGACTTCGCGTTCATCTCGGATTCGTTCGCACGCGGGGCGCACACGACCGCGTCATTCGGCCAACTCGACGCCGCATCAGTCGCAGCACGCGCCGCGGCAGTCACCTCGTCGATCGGACTGATCCCGACGGTCACCGTCACGCACACCGAGCCGTTTCACGTCTCGAAGCAGGTTGCGAGCATCGACTTCGCATCGCACGGTCGCGCAGGTTGGGAGGTTGCGGTGTCACCCGGCGTCGACGACGCGAAGGCGTTCGGCCGCAAAGGTGTTCAGGACGCGGCCGATCTGTGGCGCGAAGCCGACGACGCGGTCGAGGTCGTGACGCGGCTGTGGGACAGCTGGGAGGACGACGCGGAGATCCGCGACCAGAGCACCGGGCGGTTCATCGATCGAGACAAGCTGCACTACATCGACTTCGAGGGCGATTACTTCTCGGTGAAGGGCCCGTCGATCACGCCGCGGTCACCGCAGGGGCAGCCCATCGTGGCGGTGCGCGTCGCCGACGAGCATTCGCTGGCCGTCGCGGCCGCGCGCGCCGACGTCGTACGCGTCACGGCAGCGACCACCGCCGAGGCTGCCGTCGTCGCCGCGCGTGTCCGGCGGGCCGTCGTCGCACAGGGGCGCGACCCGGTGAACGTGGCAGTCCTGCTGGACGTCGACGTGCTCGTATCCGACTCTGCTGCAGCAGATGTCGAGCAGCTGGACTCGTGGGAGCCGTATGCGTCGGACACCGTGCGGTACGTGGGTGACCGCGCCGGGCTGGAGGCGGTGGTGACGGAACTGTCGGGAATCGTCGACGGCGTGACGTTCCGGCCGCTGGCCCTGGTATCCGGTGTTGCCGCGCTGCCGAAGTCGGGCGGCGGCGCACCCGGACTGCTGAGGGAACGTCTCGGCCTGTCTCGTCCGGTGAACCGTTATGCAGAAGGAGCGTTGTGATGGTCGAGCGTAGGAAACAGATTCACCTCGGCGCGCATTTTCCCGGCGTCAACAACACGACGGTGTGGAGCGATCCGGCGTCGAAGAGCCAGATCGAGTTCGACTCCTTCGTCCATCTCGCGAAGACGGCCGAACGCGGTCTGTTCGACTTCTTCTTTCTCGCCGAAGGACTGAGGCTGCGCGAGCACCGGGGCAGAATTCACGATCTCGACGTCGTCGGGCGTCCCGATACGCTGATCGTGTTGAACGCGCTTGCCGCCGTCACGACGCATCTCGGACTCGCAGGCACGATCAACACGACGTTCAACGAACCGTTCGAGCTGGCCAAACAGTTCGCGACGCTCGATCATCTGTCGAACGGCCGCGCCGCGTGGAACATGGTGACGTCGTCCGACGCGTTCACCGGTGAGAATTTCCGCCGGGGCGGCTACCTGGACCGGAAGGATCGGTACGTACGCGCCCGCGAGATCATCGACGTCGCACGGAAGCTGTGGGACAGCTGGGGCGAGGACGACCTCGTCGTCGACCGTGAGAAGGGGATCTTCGGACGTACCGACGCGGTCGGCCGCGTCCGACACAGTGGGGAGCAGTTCGACATCGACGCTGCGTTCACCGTCCCGCGAAGCCCGCAGGGCCATCCGGTTCTGCTGCAAGCAGGAGATTCCGACGAAGGCCGCGAGTTCGGCGCAGCCAAGGCCGACGCGATCTTCACGGTCCACGGAACACTCGAGGCCGGGCAGGCGTTCTACACCGACGTGAAGGGCAGGCTCGCGAAGTACGGCCGTGCGCACGACGATCTGAAGGTGCTGCCCGCGGCCACGTTCGTCCTCGGTGACACCGACGCCGAGGCGCACGAGCGTGCCGACGTCATCCGCCACCAGCAGGTCGGACCGCAGACTGCGATCTCGTTTCTCGAACAGGTGTGGGGCCGTGACCTGTCGTCGTACGACCCCGACGGACCGTTGCCCTCCGAGGATCCGGCGGACGACGTCAACATCACGCGGGGCCGCGTCCGACACGGCGATCCGGTTCAGGTTGCGCGTGAGTGGCGCGAGCGCGCCGAGGCGAAGAACCTCAGTATCCGCGAATTGATCATCGAGGTGACGACGCGTCAGCAGTTCGTCGGTACTCCCGCCCAGGTGGCTGCAGAGATCGACAGCTACGTGCAGAACGACGCGTGCGACGGGTTCATCCTCGTCCCGCACATCACCCCGGCCGGCCTCGACGAATTCGTCGACAAGGTGGTTCCGCTGCTGCAGGAACGTGGCAGCTTCCGCACCGAGTACAGCGGCACCACGCTGCGCGAGCACTTGGGACTCGCCCACCCGCACGACACCCACGAGCGTGAAGGAGTACGAGCGTCATGACCACTACGGTCCACAGCTTCGAAATCCAGTGGAACACCTGGCACGCCGAGCGGGAGAGCTACTATCGTGACCCGCTCGGCTGGGTCGCGCTCACCGGATTGTATTGGCTCACCGACGAGTTCGAGACCGTCGCCGACCTTCCCGGCCGATGGAAGGCCGACGCGGATGCCGTTCACATCGAGGGTCTGGACGTCGAGCGTCTGGAACCCGTCGAAGGTGCCCCCGGCATTCTGGTCGAGGACGGTGAGCGACGCATCGAGGTCATTCGTCGGACCGGGTCGGTGGCATTGCGTGTGCACGATCCGAAATCGCCTCACCTGCAGTCGTTCCAGGGCTTTCCGACGTACGCGCCCTCCGAACGATGGACTGTCACAGGCACGTTCACGCCGTACCCGGAAGCGAAGATCGTGACGACGGGAGCCGTCGTCGAAGGCTTGGAGCATCATCACACCGCCGTCGGAACCATCGATTTCGAGTTGGGTGGTGAGCGTCAGCAGTTCGTCGCATTTGGCAGGAGTGGAGCCCGCGGAACGACCCAGGGTCAGAACAGTAAAAGGAGTGGACTGCAGATTTTGTTCACCGATGCCACGAGTGGTGTGACGACCTACGCGGCGTCGCGGTCGCTCGCGGTCGAGGATCCGGATGCCGATGGTCGTGTCACTCTCGACTTCAACCGGGCGTCGAACCTTCCGTGCGCGTTCACCGACTACGCGACCTGTCCGGTCGCTCCCGCCGAGAACAAGCTGACCGTGGCCGTCGAAGCAGGGGAGAAGACACCGGAATTCGAGGTCCCTGCGTGACGCGAGTGCCGCTGAACGTTCTCGACCTGTCGCCGATCAGCGAGGGGTCCACTGTTCAGCAGGCTCTGCGCAATACTCTCGATCTGGCGCGGCAGACCGAGGAGTGGGGTTACGCACGGTATTGGGTGGCGGAACACCATTTCGTGGCTGCGGCGAGTTCGTCACCTACCGTTCTCATCGGTCTGATCGCTGCTGCTACCAACAGGATTCGCGTCGGATCGGCTGCGGTGCAGATCGGTCATCACACGGCCGCGTCGGTCGTCGAGGCGTTCGGAACCGTCGCCGCGCTGTACCCGGGGCGGATCGACCTGGGTATCGGCAGGTCCAGCCAGCGTCGCACGGAAGCATCGGCGGACGAGGGTGCGCCCGATGCCGCCGGCGTGCTGCGATCGGAGCGGCGTGCGGAGGTCGCGCACGTCCTCCAGCACCCCCATGCGGAGATACCCGACTTCGACGAGCAGGTCGGTGATGTCATCGCATTCCTGAACGACGACTTCACGACGTCGTCGGGGCTGGCGCTGACGGCCACACCCGGCGCGGGCGCCGACGTCGAACTCTGGCTCTTCGGAAGCAGCGGCGGACAGAGTGCGCAGGTCGCGGGCGCGCGTGGGTTGCCGTTCGTCGCGAACTATCACGTGAGCCCCGGGACTACGCTCGACGCCGTCGAGGCGTACCGCGCGGCATTCGTGCCGTCGTCGACTTCACGCGAACCGTACGTCGTAGTATCGGCGGATGTCGTTGTCGCCGAGTCGGATTCGCACGCAGCATATCTGGCGTCGTCTTTCCCGCAGTGGGTGTACAGCATTCGCAGCGGCCACGGCGCGATTCCGTACCCGGATCCGAAGACCGCAGAGCCGCTGACCGACGAACAGCAGGTTTTGGTGGAAGATCGGGTCGCGACGCAATTCGTCGGGTCCGCAGCGACTGTCGCAGCGAAGTTGGACGGTCTGCAGAAGGCGACGGGCGCAGACGAACTGGTGGTCACGACGATCACTCACGATCACGCGGACCGGCTTCGGTCCTACGAACTGCTCGGCAAAGAGTGGGGCTTGCCGCGGTTGCGGGTCTGAGTTCCGCATCGATGGACCGCGGCATCCGATAGACAGGTACAACGGACCAACGATGCAGCACGAAATGGGGAACGAAGCATGACACGGACAGCAGTAGCAACGGCATTCGGTGGACCCGAGGTAGTACGCATCGTCGACGAGGCGCTCGCGAAACCGTCTGCAGGACAGGTGCTCGTCGAGGTCAAGGCAATCGGCGTCAACCCGTTCGACTACAAGGTGTACAGCGGTGCGTTCGGCACCGACGAGTCGACGCTTCCCCGGCACCTCGGGAGCGAAGCGAGTGGCGTCGTTCTCGAGGTGGGCAGTGCGGCGACCGGGCCTGCGGGTCCCATCTCGGTGGGCGACGAGGTCATCGTGTCGGGCGCTCAAGGAGCCTATGCGGAGAGGCTGCTGGTGCCCGCCGACGCAGTCCTGCCGAAGCCCGAGTCTCTCGGTTGGGAAGAGGCAGCAGGCCTGTTGGTCGTCGCGGGGACGGCCTACGACACGCTGGTGGTGACGAACGTCGGCAAAGGCGACACCGTCCTCGTGCACGGCGCAGCAGGAGGCGTCGGGTCCGTCGTCATCCAGCTGGCGACGGCGAGGGGCGCGCGGGTCATCGGGACAGCTCGCCAGGTGAATCACGACGAACTCCGCAGCCTCGGGGCCGAGCCCGTCGAATATGGTGAGGGCCTACTGGGTCGAGTGAAAGAGCTCGCTCCCGACGGCGTCGACGTCGCGATCGACACCGTCGGTACCGACGAGGCCGTCGACGTCTCACTCGAACTCGTCGCCGACAAGCAGCGGATCGTGACCATCGCGGCCTTCGAGCGTGCGGGCACGGACGGCTTCCAGTCCGTCGGCGGTGGAAACCCGGAGAGCGCAGAACGACGAAAGAAGGCGCGTCTGGACCTCGTGAACTCCGCAGGAGCAGGGGACATCAGCATCACGATCGCGAAGACGTTCCCGCTCGACGACGCCGCCACGGCGCACGCGGAGCTGAAGGCCGAGCACCCACGGGGGAAGTTCGTACTGATTCCCTGACTTCTCGCGCGGAATCTTCGGCAGCTCCTGCTCGTTGGTCCGTAGCGTGGGCAACAAGTACTGGGCGCTACTCGCGTCGGCGATCACGGTGGAAGTAACCGCGTCCCTGTCGATGAAGGCAGCTGTCGACACACCGGCGTGGTACGCGGTCGTCGTTGCAGGTTATGGCGCGTCGTTCGTCTTTCTGTCGTTGATCCTGCGTGGCGGGGCACCGATCGGCAAGACGTACGGCATCTGGGCTGCGGCCGGTATCGCGTTGACGGCGATCCTGGGTAATGCGATCTTCGACGAGGCGCTCACCGCACCGATGATCGGGGGCATTCTGCTGGTCATCGCGGGCGTCGTGCTCGTCGAATTCGGCGCGGGTCGGGCTGCACGGCGTGAGGTGACTACCTGATGTGGTTCTTTCTCGCCGGCGCCATCGTCACCGAAGTCATCGCGACGCTGTCGCTGCGCGCGTCCGAGGGTGGTCGTAAGAAGCTGTGGCTCGTCCCGGTCGTCGTCGGCTACGGCGCCGCGTTCACGTTTCTGGCGCTGGCCTTGTCGGCAGGAATGGGGATCGGCGTGGCCTACGGCGTGTGGGCAGCATCAGGCGTCGCTCTGACGGCCATCGCGGGCAAGATTCTGTTCAAGGAGCCGTTGACGGCCATGATGTCGGCCGGGATAGCGCTGATCATCGGCGGTGTGCTGCTGATCGAGACGGGATAGAGCTCGTAGGGGTCGACCGGCTACCGAAGCAACTCGAGCGCCAACGCGTCGTTGTGGCGGAAGAATCCTGCGTTCGTCTGCGGCCGGGGAAACGCCGACGACCAATTGTGCCCGGCTACCCATGGCCCGACGGCGTAGCGCTGTTCGTGAACCGAGCCGTCGGCCTTGATGATTCGAGATCTGCCGTCGACCGAGATCTTCGCGGCGCTGCGCTCGTTCGCTCGGATCTCCACCATCTCGCCGCGGGAGTGCAGGGTACGCAGCAGCGCATCGCCACTTGACCGGATCGACGCGACCGGAAGGCGGGCGTCGACAAGTGTTCTCGCCATTATGATCTCGGGATGGGCTGCGCTCTGCGCGACGAATACCCCGTCCGTGGTGTCGGCGCTGAACGTCGTGTCGGGGCCGAGGAACCTGACGACGCCGCATGACGCCAGGGCGCGCAGTTGCTCGAGCCGTTGCGGAGGTGGACCGCTGGCGACGAAACTGAAGAAGGAGTGCAGCCAGCCTTCGATGTCCATGGCGACCGACGCGGCCGGAATGCGGCCGCGGCGCAACAGTTCTCCGGTGGTCATGTAGACCGACAGCAAAGCGCTGAACACTGCGGCGTCGCTGCTGTAGTGATGATCGGCACGGCGTGCGAGATCGTCGTCGATGTATCCGATGATGCGCGCGGTGGCGTCGTCGACGTCGTCGTAGGACTCACCCGTCAACGGTCGGTCGATCAGGTCGAGATCGATCCGGTCGTCGTCCTTGGGCACGAACGCCTCCACGAGTCGGCGTGCCTCGTCCGATCCCCACTCGAGGGCAGCGAACCGCGCGTCGAAATCCGCCCACTCACCGGTAATGCGTTCTGGATGGGAGGCGAACAGCTCGTGAAAGTGGGCTCCCGCAAGCTCTTTCGCGGCCAGTGGCCAGACGTCGCGTCGGAAATCGAGCCACCCGTCGCCGGGAAATGCGTCGGCGGTGAAGTACTTGGGCAGCGGAGGTCGGGCGGCGGCGATGTCGTACCCGATTTTCGAGTGATACGGGACGCCGCGTCGCGAGCCCGCGTAGACGATCGGTTCGCGCCCGGAAGGCTCGTAGATCAGGTCGCCGTCGATGCCACGAGAGAACACACCGCCGCGGCTCTCGGCGAGCAGAACCATCCAGTCGATGAACGCGAGTCCGAGACCGGCGACGAGGATCGGCTCGTCCGACGGCACGACGTCGGGATCGAGGTCCGCGGTGTACCCGGGACCCACGTACGTCAGGTCGTGCGAATCGGCGAACTTCTGCAGGTAGGTCTCGGCCGACGACGGAAGAGCGTCCGGGTGACCCTGCGCGAGGACGACGACGTCTACGTCGAGCGTCGAACCGTCGTCGAGAGTCAGTGTCTGCGAGCCGTCCGGTGAGTCCGCGATGTCGACGACGGTGCTGCGGTGGACGTCGACCGTGGCCGGTGCATCGGTGACGGCCTGCGCGAACACCCACTCCAGATATCGGCTCTGCAGTGTCCGCGACGCGAAGGACTGGGCCGTGAACATCTCGAGTTCCGACGCTACTTCGGGATCCGACTTCAGTGTCCCGATGTTCGACAGGACCCACTCGGCCAATGTCGGGCCGGGCTTGATCGGGCCGTCGACGGTCGTCGTCTCGTCGGTGAACATCGTGACGTCGGCGGCGACCGAGTTCATCCAGAGCAACGGGGGCTGGCTGCCGCGCCAGATTCGGCCCGCGCCTGCGGGGAAGGGATCGACGATGTGAATCGATGTGGTGTCGGCCGCGTCGGTGTCCGCGAGATGGGCGAGCAGGCGTTCGAGCATACCGGTACCGCGAGGGCCTGCGCCGACGATCGCGATGCGGTGCTGTTCGGGAATGCTCGTCATGGTGCCTCGATCGACTCTGTCTCGTGTCCAACGAAACCCAGGGGAATCTGGGAGATCAGCACGACAGTAACCATGTCCGTCCGTGATCCCACACGCAGGTATCGACCCAGAATCACGGTGATTTTATTCCTGGTGCCGTTGGCGTTGTGTTCTTAAAATTGCGCGTTTGGAGAGGGATTCGACAGCGAAAGGCACACGCAGGATGACTTCCGCCGGGCGCCGCAGAACACTCAAGACCGTCACCGGCGTCAGCGGTGGTCAGGACATCTACGACCTTGCCGTCGATCCGACGCAGTCCACCCTGGCGACGTCGGTGGAGGTCGCAAAGATCGCCGAGCACAACAGGATCGACGCGTTGTTCGCAGCCGACCTCTTGAGCTTCGGTGCACAGGGTGCGATCGGTGCGCAGGAACCGTTGATCTACCTGGCGGCGCTTGCTGCGGTGACGAAACACGTCGGACTGATCGCCACGGTGACCACGACGTTCCACCACCCATACAATCTGGCCCGGCTGTTCGGGACCCTCGACCACGTCAGCAACGGTCGAGCCGCGTGGAACGCGGTGACGTCGTCACTCGGTGAAGAGAACTACGGCGACCAGAATCTGCCGAGCCCGGAGGAGCGGTACGCACGCGCCACCGAATCCCTCGAGGTGGTCCACGCTCTGTACGACAGCTGGAAACCCGGTGCTCTGACGCCGGGTCCGGACGGTGCCGTGCTCGACGCGTCGCTCGTGCAGCCGATCGACTACCGCGGGAAGTACTACACCGTGCAGGGGCCGCTCAACATTCCGTCGCTGCCGCAGGGACGGCCGGTACAGTTCCAGGCCGGTCAGTCCGCGGGAGGAATCGAACTCGGTGCGCGGTTCGCCGAAGTGGTCTTCACGTCGCTCGCGACGCTCGAAGATGCGGTCACCTACACGAAGACGATCCGTACTCGCGCAGCAGAATTGGGTCGCGGGGGTGAGCTCCCGCTCATCTTCTCGTCGTTCCATGCCACTTACGGCGCTTCCGAGGCGGAGGTGCGACAACTGCTGAAGGAGCGGGAGGAGTCGACCGACTTCGACGCCGGGCGCGCTCGGCTCGCCGACATGCTCGGCGGGGAGATCGATCTGACGGAGCTGCCGCTGGACAAGCCGATTCCGGTCGATCTGCTGCCCGACCCGAAGACCGTGAATCGCCGACGCGGCCGCGTCGAAATCTTCGGCAAGCTCGCGGCGGAGGGAAAGACACTGCGCGAGTTGATCATTGCGTCGAAGGACACGGGTCACTGGGCCGAGGCTGGGACACCCGATCAGCTGGCCGACGCGATCGCGCAGCGCTACGACGCCGGCGTTCTCGACGTCATCTCGATCGGCGGCCTCGCCGACCCACGGACTCGTGACTTCGCGTTGAACGGGTTGCTGCCGGAGCTACGGCGTCGGGGAATCGTCGGTCGCGACTACCTCGGTGCTACGTTCCGGGAAAACCTGGAACTGCCGCAGTTCGAATCTCGGTGATTCGAACTGTTCCACTCGGTGGCGTCACGGTGTTCGATAGGGGACATGACGTGGATGAAGCGAGTGTTCGACCTGCGGTGGTTCGACGATCACTCGGCGCGTGGCCTCGCCTGTGCGCGGGCCGCAGAGAATCTGTCCGTCCACGGCTGACTGCCAGGGGCTCGTCAGCGAGGTGAGACGCCGGTCGCGACGGGCCTGTTCGGTTGATTCGACCACTGCGACCACGAACCCGGGTACAGAGCCGCATCGACCCCCGCGATCGCCAACGCCGCGATCTGATGTGCCGCAGTCACTCCCGATCCGCAGTAGACGGCGACGTCCGCGCCGGCGGAGTCGAACCGCTCACGCAACGCATCGGCAGACAGGAACCGTCCGTCGGCGTCCAGGTTGGCGGCAGTCGGTGCGTTGATCGCGCCGGGGATATGGCCGGCCTTGGGGTCGATCGGTTCCGTCTCACCCGAATAGCGCTCGGGTGCACGTGCGTCGAGCAACGTGCCGGAGTAGCTCGCGATTTCGTCGGCCGTCAGCGTCGGAAGGTGACCTGGGGTCAACTCCACGTCGCCGGGCGCAGGGATCTCGTCGCCCGACGCGGTCTCGAAACCCGCCGCTGTCCAGGAAGCCAGTCCGCCGTCGAGAAGAGTGACGTCGGTCAAGCCTCCCCACCTCAGCAGCCACCATGCGCGTGCAGCCGCGAGATTACCGGTGTTGTCGTACGCCACGACGCGGGAGCCGGAACCGATTCCCCAGCTACGCGCGGCGTTCTGCAGGTCGGAGATCTCGGGGAGCGGGTGGCGGCCGTCGGACGGTTCGCCGTGGCTCGCGAGCTCGTTGTCGAGGTCGACGAACACGGCACCGGGAATGTGTGCGTCGCGGTAATGCTCACGGCCCTCGGAGTCACCGAGAGCCCACCGGACGTCGAGCAGAACCGGCGGATCATCGCTCGCCAGTTGCGCTTTCAACTCGTGTGCGTCGATCGTGACAGTCACTCTGTTCCTCTTCTCTCGCTGGCAGGAAGCGGCTGCGCCGCACGTGCGTGGGAATGTATAGAGGGCTATACATTCCCACGCACGAGGCGAACGTCATTCGAGCTTGAAGCCCACCTTGATCGTCACTTGGAAGTGGGCGATCGACCCGTTCTCGATGTGGCCGCGCGTCTCTACGACCTCGAACCAGTCGAGGTTCGTCAACGTTTCGTTCGCGCGAGCTATCGCCTTGCGAACCGCGTCGTCCGTGCCCTCCGTCGATGTTCCGACGATCTCGGTCACGCGGTAGATGTTGTCGCTCATTGCGTCTCCTTCACTGTCGAGTTCGGGATCGACTTCCGACTCGATGGTTCTCTCTTCCGTGCGGATCCGAAACCTGTTCCAGCAAACACACTGCGGCACTGCCGATGTCGTCGCCGAAAAGTGTGCGTCGCGCCGCAACAGCACGAGAGTCTGTACCGTGAGCGCGTGAAAACTTCTCGCCTGTCCTCGACCGGATTCGTAGTTGGGACCGCACTGGCCCTGATGCTCTCGGGCTGCAGTTCGGATTCCTCCGAGCCTTCCGATGCCGATGCCGGTTCGGCACCCTCCACCACGTCCTGCCCCACAGAAGCGCCGAGCGATGCGGGTGACCCGGAGTGGACCTTGGACGGCGACACGGGCAGCGTCGCCGTCATCGGTTCGACGGACTCGACCACGCCGTCGGTCCAGGTCGAGGCGCCCTTCGCGGTGTCCGAGACCCAGGTGCACACGTTGAACGAAGGGTCCGGGCCCGTCGTGGCCGACGCTGCTCAGGTGGCGGTGTGCTACATGGGCGTCAACGGGCGGGACGGGTCGGTCTTCGACAGCAGCTACGAGCGCGGTACCCCCGCCGAATTCCCGCTGACCGGTGTCGTCACCGGATTCCAGAAGGCCATCGCAGGCCAGACGGTCGGCTCGAAGGTCGCCGTCGCAATGACGTCCGCCGACGGTTACCCCGACGGTCAACCGCGTGCGGGAATCGAGGCGGGCGACAGCCTCGTCTTCGTCATCGACATCCTCGACGTGACCGGGTAAGCACCGTCGAAAGGCACGCAGTGAGCACGCAGGACGTCGACGGTCACCCACTGGACGACCCGGTCAGAGGATCTCTGGTGGGGGCGCATGCCCGGTTCGCGCGGGTGTCGGGATCGGGACGAGTATTCCGGTTCGACCCCGAGGTCGCGCCGTTCCTCGGGCACCCGCCCGTCATCGAGACAGGGGACTGGGACGACATCGCCGCATTGTTCGGGCCCGGCGAAATCGTGTCGCTGACGGGCGTCGGACACCGGGTTCCCGCCGGGTGGCACGTCGTCGACCAGTTCGGGCTCGTACAGCTCGTCGGCACGCACCTCGAGACGCGGCCGTATCCCGACGCGATCGTTCTCGGCGCCGACGACGTGCCGGAGATGCTCGACCTCGTCGAGCGCACCAAGCCGGGACCGTTCCTGCCTCGGACCTTCGAGCTGGGAACCTATCTCGGCGTGCGTGACGGCGAGGCGTTGGTGGCGATGGCCGGGGAGCGAATGCATCCGGCGGGTTGGACCGAGATCAGTGCCGTGTGTACGGACCCCGCCTACCGAGGGCGGGGGCTCGCGACCGACCTGGTCCGGGCCGTCGGGCACCTCATCCGCGAGCGTGGCGAGAAGCCGTTCCTGCACGCGTCGGCAGCCAACACGCACGCAATTCGGCTGTACCTGTCGATCGGGTTCGAGCTTCGGCAGGAATCTCGGCTGACGCTCGTGCGGATTCCTGGCTGACCGGACCGCGGGACCGGACCGAATGCGGCCAACCGGTCACTCAGAGTGACCCGAAAGCCACATTCGGTCTGTCAGGGGGCCGGGCCGGCCGGACCCAGGACGCGTCGCGGCCAGTAGTGACCCCGGTTCGAATCGGCCGGATCGTATTGTTGGTTCCGTGACCGATGATCCGTCGACCCGTCCGGACGAACGTTTCACCCTCGCCAGCGAACGCACGTTCCTCGCGTGGATGCGCACATCACTGGGTCTGATGGCCGGTGGCATCGCCATCGTGCACCTGGTCCCGGACTTCAGCACCGGCTGGGTGCGCACCGGATTGGGACTCGTCCTCATCCTCATGGCTGCGTCGGCGGCCATGGTCGGCCTGCGTCGCTGGCTGCAGGTGCGCAAGGCGCTGGAACAGGGCGCGCCGATGCCCGAGGCGAAGGAATTGTGGCTGTTCGCCGTCGGAATCGGTGGAATCGCGATCCTCGCAGCCGTCATCACGGTGCTCGGAATCGAGTAAGCAGAGGACTCGGCGGACTCGGCGTGCACAATCGAAGTGACTGATGACTAAGGACGAGGGAGTAGAGCGTGGCACAGGCGTTGAAGCTCGGGTACAAGGCGTCGGCGGAGCAGTTCGGTCCGCGGGAGCTCGTCGAACTCGGTGTGTTGGCCGAGCAGCACGGGATGGACTCGGCGACCGTCAGCGATCATTTCCAGCCGTGGCGTCACGAAGGTGGGCATGCGCCGTTCTCGTTGGCGTGGATGACGGCGGTCGGTGAGCGCACCGAGCGGATTCAGTTGGGCACATCGGTGCTGACGCCGACGTTCCGGTACAACCCGTCGGTGATTGCGCAGGCTTTCGCGACGATGGGCTGCCTGTACCCGGGGCGCATCATGCTCGGTGTCGGTACCGGCGAGGCGCTCAACGAGATCGCGACCGGGTTCACCGGCGAGTGGCCGGAGTTCAAGGAGCGTTTCGCGCGGTTGCGGGAGTCTGTGCGGTTGATGCGCGAGCTGTGGCTCGGCGACCGCGTCGACTTCGAGGGCGAGTACTACACGACGAAGGGCGCGTCGATCTACGACGTGCCCGAGGGTGGTATTCCGGTGTACATCGCTGCGGGTGGTCCGGTGGTGGCACGGTACGCAGGCCGGGCTGGTGACGGGTTCATCTGTACGTCGGGCAAGGGCATGGAGCTCTACACCGACAAGTTGCTGCCTGCCGTCGAAGAGGGTGCGGGCAAGGCCGAGCGCGATGCCGGTGAGATCGACAAGATGATCGAGATCAAGATTTCGTACGACACCGATCCGGATCTGGCTTTGGAGAACACTCGCTTCTGGGCGCCGTTGTCGCTGACGCCGGAGCAGAAGCATTCGATCGACGACCCGATCGAGATGGAGAAGGCGGCCGACGAATTGCCGATCGAGCAGGTGGCGAAGCGGTGGATCGTGGCGTCGGATCCGGACGAGGCGGTCGAGAAGGTCAAGCAGTACACCGACGCCGGGCTCAACCACCTCGTGTTCCACGCGCCAGGTCACGACCAGAAGCGGTTCCTGGAGTTGTTCGAGCGCGACCTGGCGCCGCGGTTGCGCAAGCTGGGGTAGTTTTGCGAGCTTTCGTCGGCTCTCCTGTCGGCATCGATGGTCCGTGGCATCCGATAGACGGTTGCCGCGTGACATCGATGCCGATCCGGGGGCAAGCGATGGCAATCAGTCCGCAGTGAGGGCGAACATCCGCATCTCTCGGTCGGTCCGGGTCTTGTATTCCCCGTACACCCGGACCATGTCGTTGAACGCGTCGTAGATGCGCACTTTCTCGTCCCCGAGAACGGGGGTGGCCGTGACGGGAATCCTCTTACCCCCGATCGCGACGGTTGCATGCGGATCGGCGAGCAGGTTCGACGTCCAGGCCGGGTGATGCTGTTGCCCGAAGTTGCTGCCGACGACGTACAGCGTGTCGCCCTCCCGGTAGTACAGCAGCGGTGAGGTCCGCGGCGTCCCCGACTTGCGACCTGTCGTCGTCAGCAAGACGACGGGCGCGGCGATGGGCCCGAGGATCGTGTACTTCCCGTCGGTGCGCTCGAGAAGTCTCCGGTCGATGCCTGCGAGGTTCCGGATGACCCAGGACCCGGGCTTCGTCGCGGCGAACGCGATCGCAGGCTTACGAATGATGCTGTTCTCGCTGCCCCAGCGAACGTCGGGAAACGGTGATTCGGCCATGACAGATCCGACTACGGCAGGTCACCTTCTGTCAACTACTCACCCGCTACTCTGGCTGGCATGGCCGAGCGAGCATCGAGCATCTACATCGCCTCTCCGGAGGGCGACACCGGTAAATCGACCATCGCGCTGGGCGTGCTGCAGATGTTGTGCGCGTCGGCGGCCCGCGTCGGCGTCTTCCGCCCTATCGCGCGTTCGACGGACGAGCCCGACTACATTCTGGAACTGCTCGTCGATCACACGACGGCGGATCTCTCGTACGAGCAGTCTCTCGGCGTCACGTACGAGGAAGTACATGCCGATCCCGACGCGGCCCTCGGCGAGATCGTCTCGCGCTTCCACGACGTCGCCGCGCAGTGCGACGCGGTCGTGATCGTCGGCAGCGACTACACCGACGTCGGCAGCCCGAGCGAACTGAGCTTCAATGCTCGTATCGCCGCGAATCTCGGTGCGCCCGTGCTGTTGTCGTTGCGTGGATCGGAGAGGTCGCCGGACGAGATCGTGCAGCTGGCGCAGCTGAGTCAGTCCGAACTCCGTGCCAATCACGCGCATCTGGTGGCCATCGTCGCGAACCGATGCGACCCCGACCGCCTCGACGATGTCACCGCCGCACTCGAACCGCTCGGCGTGCCTGCGTGGAGTCTGCCGGAGATTCCCTTACTCGTCGCACCGACCATGGCCGAACTGCTCGACGCCGTCGACGGCACGCTCTACAGCGGTGACTCCGAATTGATGCAGCGTGAGGCGCTCCGCGTCATGGTCGGCGGTATGACGGCGGAGCACATCCTCGAACGACTCACCGAGGGCGTCGTCGTCATCGCGCCCGGCGACCGATCGGACGTTCTGCTCGCGCTCGTCAATGCGCATGAAGCAGAGGGCTTTCCGTCACTCGCCGGGATCATCATGAACGGCGGAATCGAACCGCACCCGGCCATCGCGCGACTCGTCGCAGGTCTCGGGCCCCGCCTGCCGATCCTGACCACCGACCTCGGCACGTTCGACACCGCGTCGGCAGCCGCGAAAGCGCGTGGACGCGTCGCCGTCGGCTCGCAGCGCAAGGTGGACACCGCACTCAGCCTGATGGAACAGCGCGTCGACGCGCAGGCACTGCTCGACAGCCTCGAGCTCAGCATCCCGTCGATCATGACGCCGCAGATGTTCGAGTATCAGCTCATTCAACGTGCCAGGGCGGACCGCAAACACATCGTGCTCCCGGAGGGCAACGACGACCGAATCCTGCGTGCGGCCGGTCGGTTGCTGCAGCGCCAGGTCGCGGAATTGACGATCCTCGGCGAAGAGGGGCCGATCCGGAGGCGCGCAGCCGAACTCGGCGTCTCGCTCGACGGCGTCGCCGTCCTCGACCCGAAAGCGTCCGATCACGCCGAGGAGTTCGCCGCCGACTACACCGAGATCCGTAAGCGCAAGGGCATGACGATCGAACGTGCTCGCGAGATCATGACCGACATCTCGTACTTCGGAACGATGATGGTGCACAAGGGAATTGCCGACGGCATGGTGTCCGGCGCCGCGCACACGACGGCGCACACCATCCGGCCGTCGTTCGAGATCATCAAGACCGCAGCCGGCGTGAACACCGTGTCCAGCATCTTCCTGATGTGCCTGTCCGATCGCGTCCTGGCATACGG
The DNA here is from genome assembly GCF_019835205.1 of Rhodococcus sp. BP-261. Lineage (NCBI taxonomy): Bacteria > Bacillati > Actinomycetota > Actinomycetes > Mycobacteriales > Nocardiaceae > Rhodococcus > Rhodococcus sp. BP-261. Next base: position 149,435 of record NZ_JABUCO010000010.1, read on the forward strand.
CGATTGCGCGATCGTGCCGGATCCGACAGCCGAGCAGCTGGCGGACATCGCGATCTCGTCGGCGCAGACGTCGGCGCAGTTCGGCATCGACCCGCGCGTCGCGATGCTGTCGTACTCCACCGGTGACTCCGGATCGGGCGCCGACGTGGACAAGGTGCGCGAGGCAACGAAGCTCGTCCGCGAACGCAGCCCGGAGCTGTTGGTGGAGGGGCCCATCCAGTACGACGCGGCCATCGAGCCGTCGGTCGCGAAATCCAAGCTCCCCGATTCCGAGGTGGCCGGACGCGCAACGGTATTCATCTTCCCGGACCTCAACACCGGCAACAACACGTACAAGGCGGTCCAGCGTAGCGCGGGAGCCGTCGCCGTCGGGCCGGTGCTGCAGGGTCTGGCGAAACCCGTCAACGACCTCTCGCGCGGCGCACTCGTCGAGGACATCGTCAACACCGTCGCCATCACCGCCATCCAAGCTCAGGGGTCGAAAGAAGCATGACCGTTCTCGTCGTCAACTCCGGCTCCTCGTCCATCAAGTTCCAGCTCGTCGAACCGGAGGACGGAACCGCCGTCGCAACCGGTCTCGTCGAGCAGATCGGTGAGACCGAGGGCCGCGTCGTACTCGATCTTTCCGGCGACGAGTCCGAGAAGCGCCTCGAGATCCCGGATCACGCCAAGGGCCTGCAGATCGCGTTCGACATGCTGGCCGACGCGGGCGTCGACCTCCATGACAGCGTCACTGCCGTCGGGCATCGCGTCGTACACGGCGGCGAAGTGTTCTACCGGCCGACGGTCGTCGACGACGCAGTCCTGAAGCAGATCGACGAGCTGAGCAGCCTGGCGCCGCTACACAATCCGCCGAACGTGCTCGGCATCGAGGTCGCCAGGCGTCAGTTGCCCGACGTACCGCATGTCGCAGTGTTCGACACGGCGTTCTTCCACGGGCTGCCCGCCGCCGCGTCGACCTATGCGATCGATCGAGACACCGCTCGCCAGTACGGAATTCGGCGCTACGGCTTCCACGGAACGTCGCACGAATACGTGTCGCAGCAGGTCGAGAAGTTTCTCGGCAGGGAGGTGCTCGACCAGATCGTCCTGCACCTCGGCAACGGGGCTTCCGCGTCGGCGATCAGGGCGGGGGAGCCGATCGACACGTCGATGGGGCTGACGCCGCTCGAAGGACTCGTCATGGGGACACGCAGCGGCGACATCGATCCCGGAATCGTGATGCACCTTCGTCGCAGCGCCGACATGGACGTCGACGCCATCGACGAATTGCTGAACCGCAGGTCAGGGCTCAAGGGGATGTCCGGCATCAACGATTTCCGTGCACTGCAACAGCGTATCGACGACGGGGACGCCGACGCGGCCCTGGCCTACGACGTCTACATCCACCGGTTACGCAAGTACATCGGTGCCTACATGGTCGACCTCGGGCACCTCGACGTCATCACCTTCACCGCAGGCGTGGGCGAGAACGCATCGCAGGTCCGAGCGGATGCGCTCGTGAACCTCCAGGGCTTCGGCATCGAGATCGATCCGGAACGAAATGCGCAGCGCGGCAAAGCAGCTCGGGTGATCTCCACCGACGGATCGGCGGTGACGGTGTTGGTCGTGCCCACCAACGAGGAACTCGCCATCGCCCGCGCGGCAGATGCTCTGGTCAGGAGCCGCTGACGCGACCCGTGCGTGCGAATGTACAGCCGGCTGTACATTCCCACTCACATGGTCGTTCCGCAGGCACCTGGTCAGAACCGCGACCGAGGCCGGATCGCGTTCGCGAGGTCGACCAGCGTGAACCGATGAGCGCGGTCGGTCGCGTTGCGCGCCAATGCTCGTAGGCCTTTCTCGGTGCCCTTCGCGAGCCCGGTGTCGGTGAAGTGCACCCCGAGGATGGGCTCGCGTTCGGCCTCGGATGCGTGACCGGACCGAATCCAGTCCATCGCCATCGCCAGGACGAGGGTCCGCATCTGCAGCGCGCGGGCCTCGCTGCGGGGAAGTGCTCCGACGCGTCGTGCGGCCTCGCGAAAGTCCTCCTCCTGCAGATCTTTCGACGGCCGGTCCATCAGCAAAGTCAAGATGGACGTCATCCTGGCCACCGAGTAGTGCCGCGAACTGATCGGCACCTGGTCCAGGGTGGCCACCGCGGCGTCCGTCTCGCCCCGGTAGGCGAGCTGGCGGGCCAGACCGAACGCGCAGCTGACGACCGCCCGGCTGGTCCGCCAGACGACGCGGTAGTACGACTCCGCCCGGTCGCGCCACATGTCGCGCTCGTCTGCCCCCAGGTTCGGATTGCTCTCGACGATGAGTTCGGCACTCGCAGCCAGAGCAATCTTCGGCGCGAGCTCGCCCGGCATCGCGTCGAGCACTTTCTCGAAATGTCGGTGCGCGGAGACGAGTTCGCCCCGGAGCAGAGCGAGCAGTCCCGAGTACCACTGCACTCGCCAGGGGTCCTCGTCGCCGGTCTTGACCTGTGACAGCACCGAATTCGCGGTCGCCACGTCGCCGAGGTCGATGTGCGCCTTCACCTCGGCCAGAGTGATCTCGAGACCACCGGTGGAACCGTCGGCGAAGCGTTCGATGCCGTTGCGACGAGCGTGCGCCAACGAGTCGAGAGTCTGCTGCGGCTCGCTGTGCACTGCGGCGGCCAACAGCGGTGCACTGGGGTCGGTCGGGTCGACGAGCGGAACGGGCAACGCCGACACTACTTCTCGCGCACCGAGCTTGTCACCGCGAAGTTTGCCGTCGACGTACGTATCGGTCCGACCGACGGATTCCTCGGTGCCGAACACCGTGCGCGGAGGACTGAACGCGGTGGACAGGCCGGGTCGCTCGGTTCCGGTCTGCTGCGCGAGGATCTCTCGCAGAACACCGGTGGCTTGGCTGGCCAGCACATCGGCCGTCGCGAAGCGCTGCGTCGGATCCGGATTGGTGGCGCGCATCAACAAGCGATGGAACGACGGATACGTGCGCAGCAGTTCGTGATCGTCGGGTGACGGAATGCCGGGGTCGTAACGCCCACCGGTCGACGGCATCTCGAGTGTGAGGACCGCGAGAGTTCTTCCGACCGTGTAGATGTCGGATGCGATCGTCGGTCCGGTCTTGACGATCTCCGGAGCCTGGTAGCCGGCGGTGCCGTACAGGTATCCGTAGTCCTCGATACCCGCGACGGCGCCGAGATCGATCAGCTTGATCTGGTCGTCGGTCACCATGATGTTCTCCGGTTTGAGGTCGTTGTAGACCAAACCGATCGAATGCAGGTACGACAGCGCGGGCAGAACTTCCAGGACGTACGCAATGGCCTGCTCGACCGGCATACGCTCGTGATCGCCGCGTGCGGACAGTATGTCGCGCAGCGATCGCCCACCGACGTACTCCATGACGATGAAGCCGACCTTGGTTCCGTCGCCGCGGGGCTGTTCCACGAAGTTGTAGATCTTCACGACACCCGGATGCGCCACCTCGGCGAGGAACTGTCGCTCGGCGACGGCGACGGCATGCGCCTCGTCGTCGCCGAAATGCAGCAATCCCTTCAGGACGACCCAGCGGTCGCTGACGTTGCGGTCGATCGCGAGATAGATCCAGCCCAGGCCACCGTGCGCGATGCAGCCCTGCACCTCGTACTGGCCGACGACCAGATCACCCGGCTCGAGCAGCGGTGAGAAGTCGTAGTGCGCACCGCAATGCGGGCACGTACCCGATTCCTGATCGGGATCACCTGCCGAGCTGCGGCCGACCGGTGAGTTGCACTTCCAGCAGAACCGCTTCTTCTGCGGAACCGTCGGATCCTTCATGACCGCCGTGGCGGGATCAACCGGATCGACGCGAGGGACGTCGACCAGCCCGGCGCCGAGGCGTCGGCGAATTCCGTTGGTGCGTCCCGACCGCGTCCGCCCCGACGTGCGCGACGAGCGCGACGACCGAGCCATGACCGCGGCCTGAGTCCGTTCAGCGGCTTGCGTTCTCTCGGCTGCCTGCGTTCTCTCGGCCGCCTGGGTGCGTTCCGAAGCCTGCGTTCGTTCGGAAGCCTGCGTGCGTTCGGCAGCCTGAGTACGTTCGGACGCGGCGGTCATCGCCGCTGGGGCTGTTGCCGGCCCGGTGGGGGTTTCCGGATCGCGTGCGTTCATGTGCGTTGCTCAGTCCACGTACGACGGGGACGGCGGACCGGGCGAGGCACCCATGACCGTGAGCCAGCGCGAATACAGGCGGTTCCAGGTGCCGTCGGCGCGAATGCGTTCGAGCGTGCCGTTGACGAACCGGACCAAGTCGTCGCTCTCCTTCTTGATGCCGACGCCGTACGCCTCCGGGCTCAGGCTGGTACCGACGAGTTCGAGATACGGGTCCTGCGCGGCGAGACCCGCGAGGATCGTGTCGTCGGTGCTGATGGCGTCGACCTGGCGTTGTTGCAGTACGACAAGGCAATCCGACCACATCGCTGCCGTCACGATCTGCGCGGTCGGCACGATGCGTTCGAGACGACGCAGTGACGTCGTGCCGTCCACCGCGCACACCCGCTTGTTCGCGAGGTCGGCGACGCCGTTGATTCCCGAGTTCCGCACCGCCAGCACACGATGCTGAGCCTGGAAGTAAACGGTCGAGAACGACACCTGCTCCTTGCGTGCACACGTGATGGTCATCGTCTTGACGACGACGTCGACCGTCGAGTTCTGCAGCGCCTCGATGCGTTCCGCGGACGTCAGGATGCGGAAGTCGATGCGGTCGGGATCGCCGAACAGGTCTCGCGCGATCTCGCGGGCGATGTCGACGTCGAAGCCGACGAGCTTGCCGTCCATCGGCTCGAGGAAGGAGAAGAGGTTGCTGCCCGTGTCGAGGCCGACGATGAGACGCCCGCGCTCGCGAATGGCGTCGACCGTCGGGGTGGGGGGAGCAGGAACTGTGCCCGCCGGTGTCGGACGAAGGCTCGCAGTCGGTCTGGAGCACTGCACGTCCTGGGGGCCCGGGTCCTGCGTGGCGGATGCGGGCCCTGCGCCATCGGGAAACGGTGTGCCGGAGTATTCGACGTCCGGCACTTCCGGGATGGGCGGCTGCGTCGTGCACCCGGTCACGAGTATCGCGATCATGAACAGAACGGCAACTGCGACAGAAGTTTTCACAGGTACTCCCGCAGTCTGGGTGCGATGCCGGCGGCGACGGCAGCAGCAGCGACGATCGTCAGCGCCACCGCGCCGGACGCCATGCCCGCCAGTGCCGACTTCGCGCGAATGACGTTGCCACGTAGCTCGATTCGAGCCTGCTCGATGCCGTCGACCAGTTTGCTGTCGAGCGCACGGAACTGGGTCGACGAATCCCGGACTCCGCTCCCCGTCGTGATGAGGACGGCGGTCGCGAAGTCGCCGGTGCCGAGAGCGTCGGCGATTCGGGCGTGCGAGGCCTTCCATGCGGTCAGCGTGGCGGAGATGTCCGGGTCGTCGGCGAACAATGTCGTCAATTTGTCTGTGTTGGTGGTGAATTCGGCGTCGTAGCCCCGGCTGCTCCCGCGGCGCACCAGGTCGAGAGTCTCGTCGGCACGTGCCTGCTGGGCGAGGATGAAACCTGAAGTCAGGCTCTGCAATGGCGCGACGCCGCGATCGAGAGCACGGTCGGTGGCCGTCGACGAGACGATTCCGCCGACCAGCATCCATCCCAGCAGGACGGTCATCGTCGCCGTCGCCCCGAGGAAGCCCCAGTTGAACGTTCGGTTGGTGCGCCCCGCCAGAAAGACCTGGGCGAGCACGAGAAGGACGAGGCAGAGAACGACCAGCGCGATCGCGAACAACGGCGGACGGATGAATCGCTCCTGGTCGGTCGCGACGCGGGCGGACTGCTCGGTGTACAGCCGCTCGGCGCGCGGAAGCAGAACCGTCTGCATCTGATTCGAGGCTTCACCGAGGTACGCGGCGCCGACGGGATTGCCGACGCGATTGTTCGTCCTCGCCGTCTCGACGAGTCCGGTGTACACGGGCAGACCCGCGGCGATCTCCATCAGCACCGTGCGCGCGTCGTCGTCGGAGTCGCCGAGACCGTTGGATGCCCGAATCAGCTCGGCCCCCGCGTCGCCGATCGCCTGCGTGTAGCGGTCGCGGGTCTCCTGCGGTTCGAGACCTCCTGCGAGAAAGGCGGTCGACGCGGCCGCGTCGGCGACCGACAAAGCGCCGTACAGGTTCTGGGCCGAATTGGCGAGAGGCTCGGTGCGGACGAGCAGAGTGTCGAGAGTGCGCGCGCGATCGGAGACGGCGACCGACGTGACGAGACCGGTGGCGACGAATGCCACGATCAGCACGACGCCGAACGCGATCATGCGCACGGGCGTCGAACGCACCAGCCGCTGCAGGTCCCGCCGCGGATCGCTGCTCGCGGCGGAGGCTGCAGTCGTGGGAGGTACGGCAGCAGAGGGTGTAGTGCCGACCACAGTCACAGAGTCGAGCATATAAGCAGCAGTGAGCGCGTGTACTCGGACCGTGAACACACTGCATGTCGGTTCACCTAAGGTGTGTCGTATGCGCGGCGACGGTGACGGGTGGGTTGTAGGCGAGAACGGCACGCGGCACTGGGGCAGGCACGGCGCCGCTGGTTTGTTGTTGCGCGCTCCTGCTGCCGACGGGACACCGACCGTGCTGCTGCAACACCGCGCGCTGTGGTCGCACCAGGGCGGAACATGGGCGTTGCCGGGCGGGGCACGCGACAGTCATGAGACCACCGTGCACGCCGCGGTCCGCGAAGCGGAGGAAGAAGCGGCGATCGCAGCCGAATTCGTGCACGTGCGCGGCGAGAAGGTCACCGCACGCGCCGACAGTGGATGGACGTACACGACCGTCGTCGCAGATGCCCCGGGTCAACTCGAGACGACGCCGAACGGTGAAAGTACCGAACTGCGTTGGGTTCCCGAGGACATGGTCGATCAGCTGCCGCTGCACCCCGGCTTCGAGATCGCCTGGCCGACGCTCCGGGCGACGCCGCTCCGCATCCTGCTCGACACGGCAAACGTGCTCGGCTCGCGTCCGAACGGCTGGTGGCGCGACCGCAGCGGCGCCACCGGCGAGCTGCTGACGTCGCTCGCCGATGCCGTGCCGAGAACCGTCGAACTACCCGGCGGCGACTTCGGATGGTTGACTCACATCGACGCCGTCCTCGAGGGCGAGGCGCGTAGCGCGGCGTTCGACGACGCCCGCGTCCCCGTCATCCATGCGCCGGGTAGCGGCGACGACGAACTCGCCCGCCGCGCCGAGGCGGCCGACAGCCTGACCGCGCTCGTCACCGCCGACCGAGGTCTTCGACAACGCGTGCCGACGTCGGTGCACGTGCTTGCCCCGTCGACGGTGCTGGCGTGGTTGGGCTCAGCGTCGTAGCTTCGACGCCAGTTCTCGCGCCGCGGCCTGGGGATCCCGTGCCTGAGTGATGGCCCGAACGACGACGATCCGCTCGCAGCCCGCCTCGAGGACCTCGTCGACGTTGGTCGCGTCGACCCCGCCGATCGCGAACCACGGACGCGCCGGAGCCGATTCGGCGGTACTGCGCACGAGTTCGAGGCCTGCCGCGGAACGGTTGGGCTTCGTCGGCGTCGCCCACACGGGGCCCGTCGCGAAGTAGTCGACGCCGTCCTCGATCGCGGCGAGGGAAGCCTGGTTGCGATTCTGCGTCGACCGGCCGATGACGACGTCGGGACCGAGGATCTCGCGCGCGTAGTGCACCGGCAGGTCGCCCTGGCCGAGATGCAGGACATCGGCGCCCGACGCCAACGCGAGGTCGGCGCGGTCGTTCACGGCCAGAAGCGCCCCGTGACGCTTGGTGGCGGCGGACAGAATCGCCAACGCGGCGAGTTCGTCCTTCGCTTCGAGCGGACCGAACTCGCGCTCGCCCGCCGAGTTCTTGTCGCGGAGCTGAATGATGTCGACGCCACCCGACAAGGCCGCTTCCGCGAACTGGGCAAGATCGCCCTTCTCGCGCCTGGCGTCGGTGCACAGGTAGAGGCGAGCCGATGCCAAACGCTCGCGCGCCGTCTGGTTCTGGGGACTCTCGTAGGGATGCACTCTGCAAACGGTAGTCTGTCGGGAGTACGTAGATACACGGGAGTCCTGGGGTTCGCAGGGCTGAGAGTGGACACGCCGGTCCTTACCGTCAATACCTGAACCGGATCATGCCGGCGCAGGGAGTGAGGTGGAACAGAATGTCCAAGTCCCTGGCAGTCGTCGGCGGCGGTGTCATCGGCCTGGCCGTGGCGGTCCGCGCGGCACGCGACGGCTGGTCGGTGCGCCTGTACGACCCGGCCGTCGGAACCGGAGCGTCCTGGGTCGCGGGCGGCATGCTCGCGCCGCTGTCCGAAGGGTGGCCAGGCGAACACGACCTGCTCGAGCTCGGGGCTCACTCGCTGGCGCGGTGGCCGGAGTTCGCGCGTTCACTCCCGGGCGACGTCTTCTCGTCGACGGGATCGCTGACGGTCGCGCTCGACGCTGCCGATGCCGCGGACCTGCGGACCATCGCCGAATTCGTCGGGGAGCAGGGGCATCGGCTCGACGTGTTGAGCCGCGCCCAGGTGCGCGAGCTGGAGCCGTCGCTGGCGCAGAACATCCGCCTCGGCCTGCTCGCGCCCACCGAATTCGCCGTCGACAACCGGTTGCTCGTCGCGGCGCTGCAGAAGGCTGCGACAGGAGTCGAGTTCGTCGCCGAAGCCGTCACCGACATGGACGCGCTGGACGCCGATCAGATCGTCGTCGCGGCGGGAGATCGGACGGCATCGCTGCTTCCCGACGTGCCCGTCCGTGCGGTGAAAGGCGAGATCCTGCGCTTGCGTCGCAGGTCGAGTGCCGTCGAAGCTCCGAGCAGGACCATCCGCGGCAGCGTCCACGGACGGCCGATCTACCTCGTCCCGCGCGGCGACGGCCTGGTCGTCGGCGCCACCCAGTACGAATCCGGACGCGACACGCAGGTCACCGTCGCGGGCGTACGCGACCTCATCGCCGACGCCGAACGCCTCATGCCCAGCATCGGCGAATACGAACTGTACGAAGCCGCAGCCGGACTACGACCGATGAGTCCCGACGGTCTTCCCGTCATCGGCCGGATCTCCGAGCGCGTCATCGTCGCATCGGGTCACGGCCGCAACGGAATTCTGCTGACCCCCGTCACCGCAGACGCCGTCGCCGCACTACTGGCGGGCGATGCACTCCCCGAAGCGAAGGCTGCAGATCCAGCCCGATTCGAGATAGGTAGGAAACAATGATCACCGTCAACGGGCAGGACCACGAGCTGACCGAGCAGCTGACCATGACGCAGTTGCTGACGCGACTGTCCATGCCGGAGAAGGGCATCGCCGTCGCGGTCGACGGCGTCGTGCTGCCGAAAAGTCGATGGGACGCCACGACCGTCGAAAAGGGTTGCAACATCGAGGTTCTGACGGCGGTGCAGGGTGGCTGAGTCACTGAAGATTGCCGACAGGGCGTTCGATTCCCGCCTCATCATGGGCACGGGTGGGGCCGCGAATCTGACGGTGCTGGAGGAGGCCCTCGTCGCCTCCGGGACCGAACTGACCACTGTCGCGATGCGACGCGTCGACGTCGCCGGAGGCACCGGTGTGCTGGATCTGTTGCGCAAGCTCGACATCGCGCCGCTGCCCAACACGGCCGGATGCCGCGGTGCGGCGGAGGCGGTGCTGACGGCGCAGCTCGGCCGGGAAGCGCTCGACACCGACTGGGTGAAGCTCGAAGTCATCGCCGACGAGCGCACCCTGCTGCCCGACGCGATCGAATTGGTCAAGGCTGCAGAACAACTGGTCGACGACGGATTCAACGTGCTCCCGTACACGACCGACGATCCGGTGCTGGCGCGCAGGCTGGAGGACGTCGGATGCGTCGCCGTCATGCCGCTGGGTGCGCCGATCGGAACCGGCCTCGGCATCTCGAACCCGCACAACATCGAGATGATCGTCGACGCGGCAGGGGTCCCGGTCATTCTCGACGCGGGCATCGGTACCGCGAGCGACGCGGCGCTGGCGATGGAATTGGGTTGCGACGCAGTCCTCCTCGCGACGGCAGTCACACGCGCGAAGGATCCGGCGCTCATGGCGTCGGCGATGAAGCACGCTGTCGCAGCGGGATTTCAGGCCCGTCGGGCCGGGCGGATCCCGAAGCGGTTCTGGGCGCAGGCGAGTTCGCCGATGTGAGTTCTACGTGCGTGCGAATGTATAGCGGGCTATACGGCGGTCTCAAGCGGTCATCGCAACGAGCGTCTTGTCGTATGCCTTCAGAGGAGTATCCCATCCGAGGGTCCTACGAGGACGGTTGTTGAGTAGGTCCTCGACCTCGGCGAGCCGTTCCG